>JBILIY010000337.1:0-2667 GCA_044368815.1 Crocinitomicaceae bacterium | reverse complement strand
GATCGTCTGGACTACTTTTTTTCAGATTTTCACGAATACGATCGAACACGATAACGGTATCGTTCATTGAATATCCAATAACCGTTAGAATCGCTGCAATAAATGCTTGATTCACATCCAAACTGAACGGCAAGTAACCATGCAACAAGGAGAAAATCGAGATTACGAAGAATGCATCGTGCGCCAAGCCGACAATCGCTCCAATCGAATATTGCCAGTGACCGAATCGTAATAAGATGTATGCGAAAATAGCGACCAAGGACAATGAAATAGCGATAGCCGAAGATGTCCATAATTCACTGGAAATAGATGCTGCGATACTTCTGGATTCAACAACTTGGTAGTTACCCAATCGATCTTTACAAGCGGCAAGTCCTTCTTTTAATTTCTTATTTACTTCCTCGTTTGCACCATCTTTCTTCAATAAATAGTTTGTGATGATTTCGACGTTGTAGTCGTTCGACTTCGTTTTTAAATCGATGGATGCTACTTCTTTATTTTCCACAAATACTTTGGATAGATTACCTCTAATGTATTCGATATCCGCTTTCTTTTCAAACTTCACAACAAACGTTCTTCCACCCGTAAATTCAACACTTTGTTTCAAACTTCTCGTGAATAAGCTCACGACCCCAAGGATCGTTACTGTAATTGAGAAAATGTAGAAGTACTTTCTTTTGCCAACCCAATCAAACTTGAAATTCTGGAATAACCCTTTTGAGTAGTTTGTATTGAATGAAATTGGTTGATTTTTCGCCAACCACGAATGGATGATTAATTCAGAAATAATAATCGCTGAGAACATGGAAGTGAAAATACCGATGATCAATGTTGTAGCAAACGACTCAATTTCACCCGTTCCAAAGATTTTTAGAATGATGGCTACCAATAAGTGTGTTACGTTCGCATCAATGATCGAAGGTAAAGCCTTTTTAAATCCTACATCAACAGAGGAAGCCAAATCCAATCCTCGATTTTGTTCCTCTCGAATACGTTCAAAGATTAAGATATTCGCATCGACCGCTGTACCGATAGTTAAAACGATACCCGCTATACCAGCCAACGTTAATACTGCTCCAAATGAAGCAAGACATCCAAAGATCAAAACAACGTTTACAGTTAGCGCGATATTCGCTGCCAAACCTGCTTTTCCGTAGTAGAAATACATGTAAATAAGAACTGCCAAGAATGCGAAAGCAAATGAAATCAATCCTGCTCTTGAGTTCTCCTTACCGATTGTTGGACCAACTTTTTGTAATTCCTTTATCACACAGGGTGCAGGAAGTGCTCCACCATTCAAAAGTCCAGCAAGGTCTTCTGCATCTTCAAACGTAAAATTTCCAGAAATTTGAGTACTTCCAGTTGTGATTGCATTGATAACTCGAGGTGCGCTGTAAACAACGTTATCCATTGTAATGGCAACAATTCGGTCTTTGTTTTCAGATGTCATTCGACCCCACTCATCAGCTCCATCAGGAGTCATCTCCAAGTTCACAGTGATTTTACCATCACGCTGATCGTAACCTGTTTGAGCTTTATCAATATGAGAACCATTCACGCGCGCTTTTCCTCCTTCAGGAACACGACAAGCATATAATATGTAGGCTTTCTTTTTGATTTTCTCGCTTACTTCTTCCGGTTGTGCAGACCACATGAATTTTAAATCTGGAGGAAAAACTGACATTACATCTTTACGCTTAAGGATTTCGTCAATCTTAGCCTTGTCATTGTTTTCAGGTTTGTCGGCTGCAAAAGCAAAACCCATTTCAAAATCCAAATTACCACGAGACTGAAGTAATTGAGCTAAACCTTTTTTCTGGCCGCCATTACTTGTAAGAGATAACGTCTCGTCGCTTTTCTTCAAGGAATCCACTTTTGTGGAGTCAGAAGAAGTGGAGTCAGTCTCAGCTAAAATCTCGTCAACATTAACTTCATCGCGAAGAGAAATGTTTGCAGCTTCAGCCCATTGTGTTTGAATCATACTCATTGTGTATGTTTCAAAAAACTCAAGGTTTGCCGTAGATTGTAATTTTTGAGCAACCGTATTTTCATCCTGAACACCAGGAAGTTCAATGTAAAGACGATTTGATGTAAGGTCTTTTTGAATATTTGGTTGAGCTACACCGAATTGATTTATACGACGACTCATGATTTGTTCAACACCATCCAATGATGAAGCAACCAATTTTCTAAAATATGATTCTACTTCAGCATCCGTTGATTTAATTCCTAAGCCCTCCCCTTTCAGCGCATAACTCAAAGGTAAGTTTCCATTAGCCTTTTGGTAGGAATCAATAAACGTCGATAAGAAGTCACCTCCTTTTGAATTATGAATATAAACAGCTTTTTCAAATGGCTTTATAAACTTCAAATCGCGTGGGTTCTTGGCGTGACTTTTAACCAATTCCGGAATAGAAATCTCCAACGTTACACTCATTCCACCTACTAAGTCCAAACCAAAAGCAAGTGACCGCTTTTTAACAACTTTAAAACTGGAACCAATAATTGGATAAACACCTTGAACTCCTTCGCTTTTGTCCTTTAAGATATTATTCATTATAGAAGCCTTGGCTAATTCGAAACCTTCAGGTGAGTCAAAATGAATTGTAACTCCATAAACGGCTGTGCTATCTCCTGTTTCAGCTGCTTTCTCTTTAAATTGATTTG
>JBILIY010000335.1:0-2688 GCA_044368815.1 Crocinitomicaceae bacterium | reverse complement strand
AATTGACTGGAAAACAAGCCAACATTTCTTCGACGTTTTTATCGGATGAAGCTCCAAATAAGATTTGCAATTGACCGTCTAATGAATTGGTGATTGATTCAATTGTTGCCGTTAATCCTTCTTTATTGTGCGACACATCGACGAAAATGCGAGGTTTTTCCTGAATTTGCGTTAGGCGACCAAAATAACCGGTATTGAAATGCAAATTTGTCAGTGAGCAATTAAGTATTTCGGAATCAACTCGAAACCCAATTATTTCGAGAGCTTTTAGTGCCGATCGCAGGTTCTTTTGCTGATAAAGTGGTAAGTTGATTCCGCTTGGTAATTGTTCATTTTCAGCAAAATGAATTTCAGTATTTTTATTTTTAGAAACTTCTAGAAATACGTTTTTCGTTTCAGAATTGGTCTCACCAATGATAACCGGAACTCGTTCTTTTATGATTCCAGCCTTTTCGGTAGCAATTTCAGAATATGTATTCCCAAGGAACTGCGTATGGTCAAAACCAATGTTGGTAATAATACTAACAAGTGGTTTGATAACATTCGTTGCATCTAGTCTTCCACCTAATCCGGTTTCAATAACACAAATGGTGCAGCCTTCCTGATAAAAGTAGGCAAGTGCCATTGCGAAGGTAATTTCAAAAAAACTGGGCGAAATTTCAAGTTTTGATTCGATGATTTTATTACAGAAAGAAACGATAAATTCTTCACTGATTTGATTCCCGTTAATTCTAATTCGCTCCCGAAAATCGTATATATGTGGAGATGTAAATAACCCAACTTTTTCTCCGGTTTCAGTTAGATAGGAGGCAAGATACGAACACGTGGATCCTTTACCGTTTGTTCCAGCTACGTGAATTATTTTTAATTCTTGGTGCGGATTTCCTAATTCAGTAAGTAATAGTTCAACACGTTCAAGTCCTGGTTTATAGGCACTTGTACCAATATTTTGATAAGAAGGAAATTGTTTGAAAAGCCAATCGATTGCAGCCTGATAGCTATTGAGCATCGATATTTAAAGTAATATAAGTGATTGCCAGGGCTGTATTAGGATCTTTCTTGTATTTTACTTGTTTGATCACCTGACGAATAACGTCGTTTATAATCGAAGGATCCGAACAAGTTGACTTAGATTTAATGCATTTCGCGTTAACAACTTCACCATTTCCGTTAATCGTTAGTTGCAGATAAACCTTACTATCAAATTCAGTTTTATATTGAGGAAGAACGGGATCATTTAAACGAACGCGGGTTCCGCCGCCACTTCCATTTCCAGGGCCGTCTTCACCGTTACCACCATTACCAATACCTCCAAATTTTCCTTTACCAGCACCTTCTTTTCCACCTGTTCCTCCGCTAGCGAAAGGATTATCAGATTGAGTTGAAGTTGAACTTGTATTATTACTGTTATCAGAATTTTGATTTTGAGATTTCCCTGAATTTACTTTAAAGTCTGAATCGCTGGATGTCAAATACTCTCTGGTTTGTTCTTTGGGTTCGTCGATTGGCGCATCGCTCGGAGTTCCGCCGCCGCCACCGCCATCTTCAGAAGTTAATTCAACGTTATCAATCATAAATTCCTCTACAACTTCATCTGAATTCAATGGAGGAAGATCAACTGGAATCGCAGGTTTGATGTGGAATGTTATGAAATAAGTCAAAATCAAAAAAGCAACGATCGAAGAGGAAGCAATGATGACTGCTTTCTTGCGTTCTCCTTTGTCTTCAAAATCATCTAAATTTAGAACGTGCATGGCGTCGAATTTTATTTAAAACGAAGTTTCAATTTTTCGTTACTTACTGGCAGGCGCAGTTGAAATCAACATCTTCAAATCATGAACCATACCAATTTTCAATAAGTCTACCATCAATTGAACTTTCGATTCACCTGGAATGCGAAGAATAACGGTGTTATCGTTCAATTTTGTTGTTGATTCGAGCAATACTTGCTCCAAATCGTTAAAAGCAACTTCTGTTTTGTCAACGTAATACTTGCCGTTTTCATCCAATGTAATTGTAACGTGTGGTTTATTGGTCTTTTCGTTCGCGTCTGATTTTGGCAACGGAACTTTAATGACATTCGGATTCGCAAGCGTCGAAATGATCAAAAAGAACAACAATAAGAAAAACATGATGTCGCTCAACGCTGAAGTAGCAACCTCTGCGTGGAACCTTCTATTACGCTTTATCGCCATTGCTAGGTCTGTGAATAAGGTTAACGAATTCTAAGTTTATTTTCTGAATAGCAAGTGCAAAATTGTCAATCATTCCATTCAACAAGTGATAACCTGTAAATGCGATAATACCCACAATCAGACCTGAACCACTACTAATCATTTTTTCATACAAACCACCTGAGATATTTCCGATGGATACATTTTCAGTGATGGAAATCATATAGAAAATTTTGATTACCCCAGAGATTGTGCCAATGAATCCAAGTGTTGGAGCGATACCTGCAATTAATCCTAAGTGACCTATGTTTTTCTCCATTTTGCCAATTTCAATGTTGGCAACTTTCTCCATGTTTGATTCGATTTGAGCGATTGGTCGACCAACTGTCAAAACTCCTTCACGAACAACATTTGCATAAGCAGTTTGGTCGCTTGAAATGGAATTCAATGCTCCTTGAATATTACCATTTGAAAGATCACCTTTAATTTGATTAAGCATATTTTTATTCAATTG
>JBILIY010000334.1:0-2689 GCA_044368815.1 Crocinitomicaceae bacterium | reverse complement strand
TTTTCATTTTTGCGAATGTCATCTATCAAATGAACTAAAACCTCGGTATCAGTTTCACTTTTAAACGAATATCCTTTAGCGGTTAAATCTTTTTTCAGTATGTCGTAATTCTCAATGATACCATTATGGATAAGAGCAAGGGATCCATCATTCGAAAAATGAGGATGAGCATTAACATCATTTGGTGCGCCATGCGTTGCCCAACGTGTATGCCCAATTCCGGCATGACCTTCAACATTATTTTGAAGTGCAAACTCCTCCAGATTGGATACTTTTCCAGAACGTTTGTAAATATTTAAGTTTCCATCATTCAAAAGAGCGACTCCAGCACTGTCGTATCCGCGGTACTCTAATCTTTTTAAACCCTTAAGAACGATTGGGAAAGCCTGTTTTTTTCCAATATAGGCGACAATTCCACACATAAGCTAGTATGTTGTATAGGTTAGAATTAATTTTGGTCGATTTTTATTTGTAGTATTTTTTCCATTGAAGACGATTCGTTCTGCAGTATTGATGAAAAATCTCGGAGAAACTACAACTCCGTTATTTTCTATGTTTTTGTTGACCACCGCTTGAACATAATTTTTTAAGTTCAATTTAAAATGCTTTTTAGCATCATTCAATTCTCCAAGGATTCCCAAATTGGTATAATTTAGATCCGTGCTTTTCAATTTGGTAGCTGCTGAAACACTAAATCCAGGTCGGTATCTATAACCTGTTTGATATTGAATGGGGAGGGTTAGATCAGCACGATGAATAACTGCTCTCTCAGATAGATCTTTCAAACCAGGAATTTTAACAACTGCTCGATGCTTGAATGCTTGAGCATAAAACTCAGTTAAACCAATTGTTGAATCAGCTAATACATTTTGAATTGGATAACCCAAATTTTCAATTTCTACATGATTAAAATCAGCACAACTTGTATTAATCAACAAATCAAAAGACTTACTCACCGTATCCTGAGTGAAATAAATAGTTGCCTTGGAAGCTGGGTCATTGAGGTTAAAGTAAAATATCCCACCCTCTCCTTTCGATTGATTCGAATTACTTGTCTTTACTTTTATTCCTTTGAAAAAATTTAAGAAATTTTCATTACTCGTGAAACCAATTCCAAATTTTGCCTCGTTTATCAAATACTTAGCGAAATTCGTATCGAGTTGAATTCGCATTTGAGCATCAACCGTATCCTCTCCCACAACAGTTTTTTCATTCGGGTTTGGAATAATATATCTTTTTCCAATTGGAATTAAATTTGTATTTTTAGTTGCTTTATCAGAAAATGCGTAATAATTAGAATCAAGGTATATCGATTCGTCCATTTCAAAAATTTCAAACGACTGTGCACCTAAATCTCCATAATAACCCACATATTTCAAGGCTAAAACGAATGAATCAATTTTAATTGAATTAACATCTCCGAAATCCGGATTTACTGTACCCAATCTAAATTGTGTGTAAAAAGAAGCTTGCATTTTGCCAAACTTCGGATCATTGTAGCTTCCTAAAACTGAATTAGCGGGATTACTTGTAATGGTTGAATCTTCGGATATGGTATACGTTATAATATCAAACGTGTCTGTCGTAATGCCATTCAAAATTTCATTGGAATTGATGGCATCTTTCCCATTCAAAAAGTCTTTTTTTTTACATGCACTGAAAATAACCAATGCGAGAAAAAATAACAGGGAAAGATTACGACGGTTGTTCATGTACTTAAGCCAAAACGGTTTCATCAACAACTTTGTCAAAGAAAACTGAAAATTCCTTCGCTTGATTTTCTTCTTGAACATAGTCCAATTTATGGCAATGCGTTGCGGAGTCAAAAATGTCCCTAAGATCAGGATTTAAATTGTCTACTGCGATTGAAAGGCCATCACAGTAATCAATGAATGACTTAGTTACGTTTAAGAAAGAAGTATCTTCAAATTTCTTTGCCACTTCCGTAGGAAATCCATCAAATTTCAATTTCTCTGCAAAACGTTTATCCCAAGGAACATCAAACGCCTCGTTATACAATGAATAAACAACTTTCGTGTCTTTAAAATGAGGATCTTTATTGTAAATGTGTTTGATGTAAAGCGACATTATTCCTGTCAACCATCCGTGGCAATGAATGACATCAGGCTGCCAACCTAATTTCTTAACTGTTTCCAATACTCCTCGACAGAAGAACATTGCTCGCTCATCATTATCAATATGAAATTTACCATTTTCGTCTTGAAGTGTCGTTTTTCTTTTGAAATATTCATCGTTATCGATAAAATATACCTGCATTCTTGCTGATGAAACAGATGCAACCTTAATAATCAACGGATGATCGTGGTCGTCAATGCAAATATTTAAACCAGACAAACGAATAACTTCATGAAGTTGATGTCTGCGTTCGTTGATAGCTCCGAAACGAGGAGTAAAAACGCGAATTTCTTTTCCCGCCTCTTGAACTACTTGCGGCAACCTTCTGGCTGTTGAAGAAATGTCTGATTTAGGTAAAAATGGGAATATTTCCTGGGAAATAAATAGAACTTTTTTCTTTTCCATTCAAAATTGATAGAATGCAAAATTACTAATTTTTCACGAACTTTCATAAAAAGCCATAGCTTTGCTCTTGATACGCCATAGGAAATGATAGTAAAAACTGTTTTTGAATTACAAAAAGTACTGGCTGAAGCTAAAAACAATTCAAAAA
>JBILIY010000333.1:0-2703 GCA_044368815.1 Crocinitomicaceae bacterium | reverse complement strand
ACGGAAGATAGTACAATCGCTGATTTGGCTGTGGCATTGAATACTGGACAAATCAAAACAGGTTCTGCTTCTCGAAGTGATCGTATGGCAAAATACAATCAACTACTACGAATTGAGGAGGAGCTTGGTGAATCCGCTGTTTATTTAGGAAGGGATTTCCGATTTATTAAATAATTAAATAATGAAGAGTTTTATTTTAGTTTTATTTACATTTCTTTCCATCCAGATTTTTTCTCAGACTGGTAAACAGTATTTTGGTCAAGCTTTGATAGATTTAAATGACGAAAAAATCATTTCTTCAATTCAAACTGAAATCAGGAAAAACCCAACAGTTAAAGTTGTCAGAATAGATCCCGTAAGTCGACAGGTTTTCCTAATTACAAATGAATTGAACTCTTGGAATGAGAATGAATTTGTTTACATTTTTGGTGAGAATTCCTCTCGATTAAATTGTATCTACATCGGAGTTTACGGTAAAGATCAACTAAAGAAGTATCCATTCAAGGATTGTGAATGAAAGCATTTAATCTTCGGGTTTATGCATTAATTATCAATGAAAAAAAAGAAATTTTACTTTCCGATGAGTATCGATTCGGAAAGTTCTTTACAAAGTTTCCAGGAGGAGGAGTTGAATTTGGTGAGGGAATTCTAGATGCGCTTCATCGCGAATTGGATGAAGAATTGAATCTCAAAATAGATCAAGCGACTCCATTTTATTTTAACGATTTTCATCAAGAATCTGCCTTTCAAGCCAATAATCAAATCGTTTCCTTTTATTATAAGGTAAAGTGTGATTTCCAGCAAATTTTGATGCAAGATTACTCAATACCTTTTCTTGAGGAAGGTGAAAAGCAAAGATGGGGCGATGTTAATTTACTCAAGACTGACCATTTGACTTTCCCAATAGATCGAATAGTTTTGGAGAAATTAAAGAACGAATAGAATGAACTTTCATTCGGAAGTTGTAAAAACGATTCATATCTTTGTGTAAATGCCGATTAACATTTTATACCTTTCCTACGATGGCATGACCGATCCTTTAGGGCAATCTCAGGTGTTACCTTATTTAATTGGATTGACTAAAAAAGGGTTTCGATTTCATTTAATCAGTTTCGAAAAAGAAGATAGATTTTCTAAGTTTAGGGAAGAAATTCAGGCGATTTGCGATCAAAATCAAATAATTTGGCATCCGCTATCTTATACGAAAAAGCCTCCCTTGATTTCTACCATTTGGGATGTTATGCGTATGCACAAGAAAGCTTTTCAGTTGCATCGTGTTTTCAATTTTAGCCTTATTCATTGTAGGAGTTATATTTCTGCATTAGTAGGTCAAAAGATGCAAAGAAAATGGGATGTTAAGTTTTTGTTCGATATGCGCGGTTTTTGGGCTGATGAACGAATAGATGGAAATATTTGGAGTTTAAATAATCCCGTTTTCAAAGTAGTTTATAATTTTTTCAAAAGAAAAGAGAAGGAGTTTTTTTTGGAATCTGATTACATTGTTTCGTTGACTTATAATGGCAAAAATGAAATTATTTCGTGGCACGGATTTGAGCATTTAAAAAATAAAATAGAAGTAATTCCTTGTTGCGCAGATTTAGAAAAGTTTAATCCCGAAAACATTAATTTAGTTAAGAAGGATGCTTTTAAAACAGAATTGAATTTGAATGATAGTGACTTCGTATTAGGTTATGTTGGTTCAATAGGGACATGGTATATGCTTGAAGAAATGCTCGCATTTTTCAAGGTTTTATTAATATCGAAACCGAGTGCGATTTTTTTATTCGTTTCTGGAGAAAATCAGAAAATTATTTTTTCAAAAGTAGCTGAATTAGGCATTCTGGCAGACCGAATTCGGGTTAAATCGGTTTTACATCACGATGTTGCTACTTGCATTTCACTTTTCTCGGCATCTATTTTCTTTATTCGCCCGACTTTTTCTAAAAAAGCGTCTTCTCCAACAAAACAAGGAGAGTTGATGGCAATGGGCGTTCCTGTGATTTGTAACGGTGGAGTAGGGGATACCGAACGCGTTGTTCGTGAATATCATTCCGGAATGGTGATTGAAGAGTTTAATAATAAATCCTATCAATTTGCGGATTTGAGTTTTAGTGATTTCGATCGAACCAGAGCGATGAAAGGTGCCGCTGAATTTTATGGATTGAACGAAGGTGTTGATAGATATTTCAGTGTTTATCAAAAATTGATTGGATAAATGGAAAAAAAGAAAATTCTTTTTATCGCTCCCTATCCATTTGATGAAGCACCCTCGCAACGTTTTCGATTTGAGCAGTATTTCAATTTCTTAAGAGAAAATAATTTTGAAATTCATTTTTCTCCTTTTTTGGATCAAAAAACCTGGAAAACACTCTATTCAGAGGGAAAAGTCCTGCGAAAAATGTTGGGTGTGGTTAGAAGTTTCTTAAAACGCTTTTTACTTCTTTTTACGCTTTACAAATACGATTTCGTTTTCATTCACCGCGAGGCATCTCATATCGGTCCGCCGATTTTTGAGTTTTTGATAGCAAAAGTTTTTAGAAAAAAATACAATTATGATTTTGATGATGCGATTTGGCTTCCTAATTACAGTGAGACAAATGCACGTTTCCATCGTCTAAAAGCTTATTGGAAAGTTCGCTATTGCATCAAATGGGCTGGAAGTATTTCTGCTGGAAATGACTATTTAGCAAATTATGCTCGAAA
>JBILIY010000332.1:0-2704 GCA_044368815.1 Crocinitomicaceae bacterium | reverse complement strand
CGCTGAATTTACGTATACTAATACCATGACTAATTGTTTAAATAACTTTTGCTTCGTTGTGAAGTAAATTAACTAGATCGTCCATATTATCGGGACTAATCATTTTTACCGCTGATTTAGCATTCGGCATTACATAGGATACAAATGAAGTCAATTCATCCAACGCAACTGGTGATACCACTTGAAGAGGCTTAGTTCTAGCAGCCATAATCCCACGCATGTTCGGAATTCGTTGTTCTGCCATTCCTTTTGCACAGGAAACAACTGCAGGAGTGGATACTTCAACTACCTGAACTCCACCTACAATCTCTCTCTCTAAAGTTAATGTTGAACCATTCACATCCAATTTTGTAGCCAACGAAACAAATGGTAAGTCCAAAGACTCAGCAATCATTCCACCAACTTGAGAACCGTTATAATTAATGGTTTCTTTTCCTGTCAAAATCAAATCAAAGCCATTTGACTTTGCATAACTTGAAATTTGCATCGCAGTATAATAAGCGTCTTTTGGATCGGCATCAATTCTTACTGCTTCATCCGCTCCAATTGCAAGCGCCTTGCGAATTACCGCTTCATCGGCTGCATTTCCAACTGTTACGATTGTAACTTGTCCGCCTCCTGCTTCTTTGATCTCCAAAGCACGAACCAATGCATACCACTCATCGTATGGATTCACAATGTATTGCACGCCGTTTTCATCGAACTTCGTGTTGCCATCTGTAAAAGCAATCTTGGAAGTTGTATCCGGAGACTTGCTGATGCAAACCAAAATTTTCATAGCTTAATTATTTTTAAAGTGTACAAATTTAAAGAAATATCTCTTCGAACGATTGGAATTTTTAAGGAACTTTTTACATGTTTAAAAACCTTATAAAAGCAATTCAATTAACTACAAACTAAAATTAATTAATAGCGCGTAAAGTATGGAGGACCCAAACGTAACAAGCGCGACCTTTTTCAGTTCGGGGTCCAATTCTTTTGGTGTTTCATTCAAAAAAACACGTTTCAAATGAGGAAACAGAAGAAAGCTCGGAACTAAAGCTAGTGGCAACATAAAATTAAATGTTAAAAAAGTAAACGTGATAATGACTAGAAGCCAAGCCGCAAATCCTCCAAGAATTAAAAACGCGTGGTAAAATTTTGCCCGCTGAAAACCCAACTTAACAACAGTCGTGTTTTTCGATGATTTTTTATCATTAACGTGATCTCGTAAATTGTTAAGATTCAAAACAGCTGTGCTCCAAAGACCGATTGTTAGAGCTGGGAAAAACACAAGCCACTCGAATCCGTTTCCGTAAAGCGAAAAAACACCCAAGACACTCACCATTCCAAAAAACAGAAATACCATTAAATCACCCAAACCTCGATAACCATAAGCGTTTTTTCCGACTGTGTAAGTTATTGCAGCTGATACACAAACGATAGCCAAAATAGCATAAAACAAGATTAGCTCTGGTGTTAGATTCTGTGAGCTAAAATAAATAAGTCCTGAAGCTGAAATTAATGAAAGAACTACACAAAAATAAATGGCGTTCTTCATCTCTTTCTGAGAAATAATTCCGGATTGAACTGCGCGTGTTGGCCCCACACGGTTCTTGTTATCCGTCCCTTTTTGACTATCTCCTAAATCATTTGATAGATTTGAAAGGATTTGAAAACTAATAGTTGTGACGAGAGCTAAAAAGAAAATTTCCCAAAAGTGAATATCCTCATCCGGGTTTGTTATGGAGTGAAGAACCTTTGCCATTCCCGATCCAACAATAATTCCAGAAACTGATAGAGGTAATGTTCGAAGTCTAATGGCCTGAAACCAGGCTTGTCTTTTGGTCATTGAATCGATTTTTAGCTAATTTTCTATTTCTTCCTTTTATAAACAGGTACAGTAGAACAAGGTTCACCGTACATGATGGAAGAAACAACTGGTTGGATGTGATTTAACAATGTAACCATCGCGAATTCGGGTGATGAAATATCACTGCAACCTTTGATAATGACTTTTCCATTTATAAATCCTTCTAAATTAAGTGCTTCAATATTTCTCTGAATAAGTTGTTTTTCGAGATCTGATTTTGAACCGACAACAGCAATTGAAGCAATTCCATTGAGGGAAGAAGCTACCAACATATAAGCCCAGGTTGGAATAATGGCATCAACAGAACAATAAATGAATACAACCTTACCCTTGTATTGCTCCCAGTTTTCAGTTTTTATCCAATCTCTAAAATCTTTTTCCTTTAAAACCAATCCCTGCCAAAGTTGGTTCGAAAGGTCAATTCCGACGATTGTCTCTTTTGGTTTGAAATCAGCAAGATCAAGCTGAATCAATCCGCTCTCTTTAACTTTATTTTTGATTTCTCCCATACCACAAAATTAAGGATGATTTCGGAGTTAAATGCATTTTTGACAACCTGTCAGTAATTTTCGAAAGGCATTATTTTTGAAAAGATTCGAAATAATGCGAACACAAACTCATTTTGAATCTCATTTACGAAATGCCATTCCACCAGCACTTTTCGTTATGATTATCATGTGGTTGGTTTATTGGTCTGATTATTTGTTCGTTTACGATTTTCACAAGCTTGGCGTTATGCCGAAAACATCAGACGGACTTAAGGGAATATTTTTCATGCCTTGGATTCATTCGCACGGAGACATTCGCCATTTGCTTAATAATTCCATTCCAACCTTTTTATTGCTAACACTT
>JBILIY010000025.1:0-9107 GCA_044368815.1 Crocinitomicaceae bacterium | reverse complement strand
AAGCTTTTAATTGTTGAAGTAATTGTAATTTTTACTCCTTGGATATGTTATTATTGAGGTATTCATTCAACCGTTGTTTCGAATTGAACCTTACGTCTGCCCAAAATAAATTAATATCGCCTATATGGTAATCATCCATTGTCCAAGCCATGCTTCGGTAGGGGAAATGAGGTGTTGATATCCATATCGCTCCATCAATGACATGCGTTGAGAACGATTGGCTGTACATCTTGTCATTGGAAAACAAAAATCCTTTGTGTTTTTTTCTATCCGCTACTTTCTCGGAATTCCAGGTTACGGGATTTACAACCGCTTTGCCTTTGTACCACATTTCGAATTTTTCCTTATTGACTTTTCGTTTGAACGTATTCCAAGAAACAAATCCTCCAATTTGATTTGGAGAAGTCATCAAAGGAATGGTTCCAAATTCATTTTTCTTCAAACCTATTCCGGGTAAATATGCTGCAACTAATTGATTTTGAAGATCCTTTCCATCGAAAAAATCTTTTAACAATAGGGTTAAATGAGTTGAACCTTGACTATGTCCGGCCAAGATGATTGGTTTTCCATTATTAAAATGGTCAAGGTAATATTGAAACGCCGCCTTAATATCTGAATAGGCGAAAAGCAAAGCTTCCCTTCCTCCATTTTCCAAGTTTCGATAGGAACGGATGTGCGCTTGCCTGTAATAGGGAACAAACATTCGGCCGCATTCCACCCATGCTGATGCTTGAAATCGAATGGCGTTATCCAAGATTTTTTTTTTAAACGCAGAATCGTCGATGGGAATGTTCCATCGTTCATCTTTTTTATCCAGAAACAGAGTAGGGTAAACGTAAAAAACATCCGCTTTTGATTGGTTGGTTGTATCTTGCAAGTATGGTAACAAAACCTCTGGTAATTTCGTTGGATGAACCGCCCAATTGGAAATAGTGGAATAATTTAAGGTTTGTGAAACTGATAGCGTAAATTGAAGAATAGCAAAGATGAAAATAACTAGTTTAACCATTATTTTTGCGGTTGAAAATGAAAAACAAATTTAGGATAATTCAACTCATATTCTGTTGCTTTTTTCTGATTAAAATTTATGCGAATCAGGATACGACTCAGCATTGGAAATTGAAAACAATCTTTTCATTAAACGGAACACAATCTTCTTTTATCAATTGGAATGCAGGAGGTAGAAATAATGCTTCATTCATCGGTTCCATTCGTGCAAACGCCTATTATACAGATTCTCGTTGGAAATGGACAAATGACCTGAATATGTCTTTTGGAGCGATCAAATACTTAGATAACCAACCTGCGTCTTTTCAAAAAACAGATGATAAAATCGATTTATCTTCAATTGTTGAGTATAAATTCTCTAAAAAAGTTTTTCTTTCTTTTTTTACCGGCTTGAAAACCCAAACGATTCACGGTTACGTCTATCCCAACGACTCAGTAATTGTGTCAAGTTTTATGGCTCCAGGTTATTTGAACCTTGCCTTGGGAATTGATTTTAGCCCAAAAGAGAATTTTTCCATTTTTACTTCATTTTTGTCTGAGAAGTCAACTTTTGTGCTCAATGATTATTTATCTAATCTTGGTGTTTTTGGCGTGGATAAAGGCAAAAAATCCAGACAGGAATATGGTGCCTATGTCAAATTGAGATATAATTCAAACATCATGAAAAACATTGAAATGCGGTCGAAATTGGAGCTATTTAGCAATTACATGGAAAATCCGCAAAATATCGACGTAAACGGAGAGTTGATTTTCAATTTCAAAATTAATTCCATTTTCTCGGCCTTGGCTCAATGGAATTTAATTTACGATGATGACGTTGAAATTCGAGATGCAAATGGTAAAATGGGTCCTCGAACTCAATTTAAGTCTGTACTGGGAATCGGAATTTCGTACAAGATTGAGAACTAAATAATTGTCCTATTTTTGAAGGTAATATTAACTATGAAATCACAAAAGATGAAAAAGGTTTTTCTCTCCATTGTTCTGCTATTTATTTGTTTTAAAACTGAATCTCAGGTGACCAATTATCGTTGGCATACCTATTGTAAATTGAGCGGAGGAATGATTGATTCGTCTGCATATGTGAACGGTGGGTTATCTGCTGAATATATGCTTTTCAAACGAATCGGGTTAAATTATAATTTGGAATTTCAACATCGGACAGACAAATACAATCATTTTCACGCCTCAGTAGGTTCACTGGCAGGCCCGCCACTTATAGTTATTGGACTAATTTCTGGGCTTGCTAACTCTGCAAACAACGGTTCAAATTCAGAATCTGTATTTGGACTAGGATATCTTGGAACATTAATGGGATTATTAATAACAGTTTTACCTGATGGTGTTTCGTATCATTTTCCAATAGGATATAAATGGGATGTTTCTCCATATGCGAATGTTTTAGGTTTTGATTGGATCCGGAACAGGGAAAAAGGTTATAGTGAATTCAAATATTCATGTTCATTCGGTGTCAGGGGAACCTATTTGATAAATGATCGCATGACAGCTATCGGATTTATAGAAACACGAAAGGCAGCTCCTACTGGCTGGGGTATCGGAGCAGGTATCGGATTGGGTTATCTTTTTAAATTACGTGAAAATGATACCCAAGATAATCCGAATTGATTTGTTTATAAAATAGGATCGCTGTTGATAATAATTCATAAGCCAAAGGGTCATCTCAATGTAACTTTGCGCTATGAAGAAATTAGCCCTGTTTATTTTTTTAATGGTTTCATTTTCAAATACTTTTTCACAATTGCAAGCCATTAAAAATCAAGCTGATTATCCGTTTTTACTTCATTTGCCTGCTGATAGTATTTTGAAAAGCAAGCCTCCTGTTCTTATCTTTTTACACGGAAGAAGTCTATCCGGAACAAACTTGGATTTGGTTAAAAAATACGGCGTCATTCACGAAATCGAAAAAGGGAGAAAAGTTCCAGCTATCGTAGTGGCTCCGCAAGTAATGGCAGGAAAATCTTGGGAGCCTGAAAAAATTATGTCAGTGTTGAAATTTGTTCAGCGTACATTCGATACAGATACCAACCGAGTATATGTCGCCGGAATGAGCCTTGGTGGATACGGGACGTTGCGATTTGCAGGTGCTTATCCAGAAGTGGTTACGGCAGCCGTCGCGCTTTGCGGAGGTGGAAATCCAAATGATGGTTGTGATTTAGCTACCGTTCCTCTATGGATTCAACATGGGAATTCAGATCGAGCTGTTCCAATATCAGAATCAGAGAAAATTGTGAATGCAATTAAGAACTGCAATGGTGGAGAAAATTTGAAATATACAATTCATAAAGGTGCTGATCATGGGGCTTTGGAACGCATTTTCAGAACGGATGAAATGTATGAATGGTTGTTTCAGTATACCAAAGCTGATAAAAATTAACTCGGTTCTAAGATTAAGCGAACCAAATATCAGTTACAATTTCTTGTCCTGCATAGTCGTTTAGCCGATCAATAATGATTTGTTTCCCTAGAAGTAATTCTTCACGCATCACCGATGAATCAATCGTAAGAAAAAGTTTTTTATTCTGAATGCGAATTTCTTTGGTTCTGTTAGCTACGGCAATTCCCATCAGTTCTGGCCAAGCGGCAACAAGATCCATTTCTTTCATCTTTCCATCCCAAGCATAAGCTTTTAGGAATTTTTCGATTACTTCTTTCAATGGTTGTTCTTCTGCAGAACGACGATGATCTTCTTTCATGTTCTAAATTAAAGGTTTATTTCCGTTATTTGAGATTCATCAACTTGAAAAAGTTTTTTCTCAATATTTAAGGAATTAAATAACTCGGCCATGCGCCTATCATCAGTATCTGTAACGATTACCTGACCGAAATAATCAGCAGTAACTAGACGAATCAATTTTTCAACCCGTTCGTTATCGAGTTTGTCAAAAATGTCATCCAACAATAATACCGGTTTGGATTTGGTGTGCATTTTCAAATAATCATATTGAGCCAAGCGCAACGCAATCAAAAATGATTTCTGTTGACCTTGAGAACCAAATTTTTTAACAGGATGGCCTTTAATCGTGAAAATCAAATCGTCTTTATGAATTCCCACATTGCTATATTGAGAGAAGGCGTCTTTTTTCTCGCTTTCCAATAAAAGTTGATTAAAATCTCCATCATTGAGTTGCGACTTGTATTCCAGACCGATATCTTCCGAATCGTTTCCAATTTCATAGTAGAACTTTTTGAAAACAGGAATGAATTCTTCTAAAAACAACTTTCTTTTTTCAAAGATTTGCTCCCCTAACGATACCATTTGAATGTTCCAAACCTCGATTGATTCACGGTCAAATAGTCGATGTTCGAACATGTTCTTCAGTAATGCGTTTCGTTGATCCAATACTTTGTGATAGCGTTGCAAATCCTCTAGGTATTTTTTATCAAGCTGGACCAATATTCCATCCATCCATTTACGGCGCATTTCACTTCCATCAGCAATTAAATCACCGTCATAGGGAGAAATAAAAACAACTGGAAAACGACCGATGTGTTCTGTAATTTTATCGTAGGGTTTTTTGTTAAGTTTGATGACTTTTTTGGCTCCCAGTTTGAATGCACAATGGACATCTACGTTTTTAGATTCTACGTCCCAATTTCCTTGAATGGAAAAAAACGATTGTTCGAAATGTATATTCTGACGATCAATATTATTCAAATACGATTTGCACATGCTGAGGTAGTGAACAGCGTCCAAAATATTGGTTTTACCACTCCCGTTTTTACCAACTAAACCGTTAATTCCAGGTGATAAATCCAAATCCAAGAGTTGGTAATTTTTAAAATTGTGGAGAACTAATTTGGACAGAAACATGCTAGCTCAAAAGTAAAGATAATCGGGAAATGCTCATCGAATTAATTCAATTTTAATCGCGATTTGCGAACAATGAAATAACGGCCAATTAAGATAATTGCCAATGAACCAAAACTCCAAAAAAGCCACTTGTTTAATGAGTTAGATTTTTTACGATAATCGATTATTTCACGATCAAGCTTTTCACGAACGCTTTCGTTTTGTTTTTCCAAATCAGCTATGACCGTTTTCATTGAGTCGATTAGGTTTTTGTTGTACGAATCTTTATAGCGTTGGTATCGCCATTCATAGACTTCCAATTCTTGCTTTGGCAATCTATTTTCTTTGGCGATTTGATGACATGTATCGATATATTCCAAGCTAATAACAAGTTTATCAGGATAATGAAATCGTGCCAAATTAAAATAGGCATCATAGATGTTGAACGCAAATTTCTCAACTTTTCTTCTTTGAAGAACCCTTTGAAATAATGCTAAAGATTGGGTTGAATTCCCTTCGTAATAAGCCAAGATTGCTTGGTTGTTTATCGCGCGAGTTATGTAAATTTTGGAATTAGCTTTTTTTGCAAAATTGATTTGTTTTTCAAAATAGAATTTTGCCGTTTGGATTTGATTGGTTTCTAAAGCCAAGTCACCTAAAAGTGAATAGGCGTTACTCACAGATTCCCATTTTTTAAGCGTGCTAGCTTGTTGAATATAATCTTTAATCAAGAATTTGGCTTCTGAAATTCTTCCTTGTTCAGCATACACTTTTGCCAAATTGATTTGTGCCAAAAAGCCATTTATTTCAATAGGAGAATCTTTTCCAAACTTTAAGGACGATCGAAAAAAACTTTTAGCTGTTTCAAGGTCGCCATTCAAGAAGTAGGCAATACCGAGTTCATTCATGGATTCACAAATGAGTTCATTGTCATTTTGTGAAACAAAATAATTTTTGGATTTCGTTAATAAATTGATTCCACGTTTAATCTTACCTGTTCGAACATCATAGCATCCCAAAATCCGATTGGCAATAGCAATTCCGAAATCTGATTCATTCTGCTTCGCTGATTTTAAAAGTTCAATTCCAAGGATATTCAAAGAATCAATCGAATTTGAAACATATCTTTCCCACAATACAAGTGCTTTTTGACTTTTGGAATGAATATCTCGTTCTTGCTTGAAATCTTGGAATTCAGTTGAGCCGAAAAGAAGGTTTCCTTGGAACAAAAAAATGATGACGAGTAATTTGAAATATTGGAAATCCTTGATTCGATGCATTGTTGAAATCGAAAATAATCAATTTGCAGCTCAATTTTACAAAAGGCTACTTACTTTTTGAGTACTCTTCGATTTAAAGCAAGTTGAAAGAAAAATAACAGGAATAAAAAAATGGTAAAAAGTGGCCAAATAATACAGAATATCAAAGCGTTGCTATCTTCGTAAGTGATACCAAACATATTGGCAAGAAAGATTGTGAAATCCGTACAATAAACATAAATAAATTCTATTAGTTCTCTCATTTTAAGGAATTTCATCGTTTTAAGAACAACTCAATATTTGCTACGAGCAAGGTGAACATCAATAATGGCCAAAGAACGACTAAAAAAATGATGTTCATGGTTTTGTAATTATCTCCGTTTTCGGGATCGTTAAAAGCTATGATTTCATCGTAAATTTGAGGAATCAGCGACCCATTATTAATCGAATTTTCATGTTTGCATCCTTTCGAATGGCAGTTCCAATTGCAACTATCTATTTTAAATTTATCAGTGTTGTATGCTTCATGAAAATCCTTGTCGTTTTTAAAAATTTTAATACTAAATAAACTTTTCGGCCGATAGTATTCATTCACACCTATAATCAGTGCAAAAGGACTAATCAACAGTAATGAATAGAACATAAATTTCTTGATCATCCTACTGATTTATGTTTTAAATGATTCGATTTAAAAAGACTCAAACAAATATTATCCCAAAAATGGATAACGATAATCGGTTGGAGTAACAAACGTTTCTTTGATTGTTCGTGCTGATGTCCAACGCAATAAATTCATCATGGCGCCAGCTTTGTCATTTGTTCCAGAACCTCTCGCTCCTCCGAATGGTTGTTGACCCACAACAGCACCTGTCGGTTTGTCGTTGATATAAAGATTTCCGGCTGCGTTTTCCAATTTTTTCGTCGCTAAATTGATGGCATAGCGGTCTTGTGAAATAATGGATCCAGTCAAGGCGTAATCTGAAGTTTGATCAAGCAAATCTAAGGTTTCTTCAAATTTATTTTCATCGTAAACATAAATTGTCAAAACTGGTCCAAAAATTTCTTCGCACATCGTTCTGAATTTTGGATTAGTCGTAACAACAGTTGTTGGTTGGATGAAATATCCTTTCGATTTATCGTAGCTTCCACCCGTAATTATTTCCGCATCAGGTTGAGTTTTGATGTAATCGATATAACTTGCAATTTTATCAAATGCACGCTCGTCAATAACCGCGTTTACGAAACAGTTTGTATCATCGGTTGGTCCAACCTTAAATGAATTAACTTGCTCAACCAAAATGCGTTTTACCTCCGGCCAAATGTTTGAAGGAATATATGCTCGTGATGCTGCCGAGCACTTTTGTCCTTGGAATTCGAATGCACCTCTCGACATGGCGGTAGCAACTTCAGCAGGTATCGCTGATTTGTGAGCCAAAACGAAATCTTTTCCACCCGTTTCTCCAACGATTCGTGGATAGGTTCTGTATTTTTCTATGTTGTTACCGATTTCTTTCCAAAGGTTTTTGAATACGGCTGTTGAACCTGTGAAATGCAAGCCGGCGAAGTCTTTATGACTGAAAACTACATCTCCTGCAACCGGCCCGTCAACAGTAATCATATTAATAACTCCATCAGGAACTCCTGCTGCTTTGAATAATTCCATAATGACTTGCGCAGAATAAACTTGCGAATCAGCAGGCTTCCAAACGACAACATTACCCATCATTGCAGGAGCCGCGCATAAATTGGCAGCGATTGCCGTGAAATTAAATGGGGTAATTGCGAATACAAACCCTTCTAACGGACGGTACTCCAATCGATTCCAAATTCCCGGCATTGACTGCGGTTGTTCCTTGTAAATTTGCGTCATGTATTGCACATTGAAGCGAAAGAAATCAATCATCTCGCAAGCCGCATCAATCTCTGCTTGAAATACGTTTTTTGATTGCGCCAACATCGTCGCGGCGTTCATTTTATCTCTGAATGGACCGGCAAGTAGGTCTGCAGCTTTCAAGAAAATTGCAGCACGCTCTTCCCATGGCATTGCTGACCATTTTTTACGCGCTTCTAATGCTGATTCAATTGCTTTTTCAACGTGCACAGCCGTTCCAATGTTGTAATATCCCAATACTTTTTGATGATCATGCGGAGGTGTAAGCTTTTTCTTGGTCTCAGTTCTAATTTCCTCTGAACCAATGTAAAGTGGAACATCGATGGGCTCTTGGTTGTACATTTCCTTGTACTTTGCCAAAAGCGATGTACGTTCAATAGAACTTGGAGCATAAGACCTTACCGGTTCATTGATAGGAACCGGAACATTATAAAAAGCATTGGACATAATTTCAATTTTGAGGCAAAAGTACGCAATGTTGTGGTTAACTCAAAACAACAAAATCGATAATATTGACATTCAAAATATCTTCCAAAATATGCCGTTTTTGACTTATCAATCAATTAAAGTAACTTTGAACATGTTTTTGAAACTTTTATCAAAACCGATTGTCGTTTTTATTATCACTTTTCTGGCGATTGCATTGCCTTTATTTTTGTTGCCAATAAATCTTTTTCCCGGGGAAGCGATTCAACAAATTGGCTCAATTGAACAACCAATAAAGATTCCATTGAGTCTATCCTATTTTATTGGGATTGGTTACGATCCGAATGATTTGGAAGGAATCAAAGATTTTTATTTGTTGCCACAGGGTTATGCTTTGGCTTTCTGTTTCCTCATTGGGCTTCCAGCTGTATTGGCTTTTCGTGTTCACATAGCGAAAAAAAAATAGATGAGTAATTTAGCCATTAAATTTTCGTTGGTTATCCTTTTCAGTGCGGTTACTGCCGATTCTGCATATGGTCAGAAAATGGAAGAATTCTCCGATCTGAGAATTACCGATAGTATTTATACTGTCGTGGATGAAGAAGCTGAATTTCCGGGTGGAAGTGTTCATTTATTGAAATTTATTCAAGAGCAATTTATCTTTCCTGAAGGCTATGGTGACATAGACATATTTGGTAAAATTTATGTCAAA
>JBILIY010000331.1:0-2710 GCA_044368815.1 Crocinitomicaceae bacterium | reverse complement strand
AAAAAGATAAAAAAGCGATGTTCTTTAATTCCTTTTTAAGCCCTTTCTAAGATGTCGATAAAAGATCTAAACTACTACCTACTTTTCTTTTTCGGCTCAGCGATTATTTCATTAATTGTCAATATGATGTTACTGAGATTTTCTCAAACGCTCGGAATTAGAAACAAAAATGACGTTACAATAAGATGGAGTAATGAATCGAAGCCGTCTCTCGGTGGAATCAGTTTATTCCTCGGTTTTTTGTTTTCTACCGTGCTCTTTATGATTTTGGATCCAGAACCTAATGTGTTTTCAAATTCATCTTTTGTGGGGCTATTTCTTGCCGCATCGCTCGCATTCATAATGGGGTTGTCTGATGATGCCTACAATACAAGACCGATGTTTAAATTAATAATTCAAATAATTTGTGGCATAACCTTAATTTTCACAAACACCTCCATTGATTTATTTCATATCGTTTGGATTGATTACCTCCTTACAATTTTATGGGTAGTGATCTTAATGAATTCTTTAAATATGCTTGATAATATGGACGGAATAACAGGAACAACTGTTTTTTTTACGCTTCTTTCTTGTTTGTTTTGTTGTTATTTCATTGGAAATTCTGAAGAGCCCTATTGGATTTTTACAATTGTTGCTATGTTGGGAGCACTTGTTGGATTTTTGAGGTATAATATCAATCCTTCGAAAATCTTTATGGGTGATGCCGGAAGTCAATTTATCGGTTTGTTTGTGGCTTTCTTTACAATCAAATATTTGTGGAATTTAGGTTCAATTACACAAAATCATTCTTGGGTAAGTTTACTAATTACTTTGACAGCATTAACTCCAGCAGCAGCAGATACACTGACTGTTGTTGTTAATCGTTTGAAAGCAGGTAAGTCACCTATGGTTGGAGGTAAAGATCATACGACGCATCATCTGGTTTATGCGGGTTATTCTGATCGACAGGTATGGTATGTTTTTACATTAATTGGGTTTTTATCCTTTTTACTTAGCGTTTTTATAATTTATCTTGTTCGTCATAATTCAATTTTTATTACTCCAATTTTCGTTTTATTTTTTCTTGTCGTTTTTTATCTTCTGTTTCGAAATACATTACGTTATGACGAACCAAAAAAATGAATTGTGATTAAAAAAATAAAGTTTTCAAGCATTTTATTACTACTTATTTTTTTGAGTGCTTGTGCGGATCAATCGATAGAGAGCAATAATCATCATAAAAAAAACACAAGATCCTATTCTTTTCCTACGATTCCAAAATCAATGCTTTTTTTTGGAAGGACTATCAATCTTGAAGACGAAGATATCCGCGAACGTCTCGATCGAGAAATCATAACTAATGTATATTTTCAAAGCTCTACAACTTTTGCGTTGAAAAGAGCAAATCGATTCTTTCCAGAAATAGAAAAAATATTATCAGAGGAACATGTTCTAGAGGATTTTAAATATTTAGCTGTAATCGAAAGCAATCTATCGGAGGTGTCGAGTCCGGTCGGAGCGAATGGTTTTTGGCAATTTATGCCTTTCACTGCAAAAGAGTATGGTTTAGTAATGAATGATGAAGTTGATGAGCGAATGAATTTAACTAAAAGCACCCGTGCAGCTTGTTCGTTCATTAAAAATGCTCACAAAATATTTGGAGATTGGGTAAATGCCTGTGCGTCCTATAACCGTGGAATCGGAGGCGTGCAGTCAGATATGAAATGGCAGAAAACCGATCATTATTTTGATACGGATATGAACAATGAAACGGGAAGGTATGTTTTTAGAATCATGGCGATGAAATTGATTATGGAAAATCCAAAACGTTATGGTTTTGACATTCCGAAATACCAACTTTACAAACCATTTAAAATTAAAAAAATCAAAATTGATAATGAGATTTCAAGTCTTGCGGAATGGTCAAAAAATAATGGTGTTAATTTGAAAATTTTAAGGAAATTAAATCCGTGGTTGATCTCCAACAAATTAACTATCCGTTCGAGTGATTTTTCAATCAAATTGCCTTCAAAGAATGAGAATCTGAAAAATTTCAATTCATACAACTAATCGAATGGCAGATAATCAAACTGATTTACAGGTTGAAAAAGATCAGGAATATATCACGGTATTCGGTGCGCGTGAACATAATTTAAAAAACATCGACCTTTCAATTCCACGAAATAAACTTATCGTTTTTACTGGATTGAGCGGAAGTGGGAAATCCTCACTGGCATTTGATACGATTTTTGCGGAAGGTCAACGAAGATACATTGATACATTTTCGGCCTATGCTCGACAATTTATTGGAGGTTTGGAGCGACCGGATGTCGACAAAATAAATGGCTTGAGTCCCGTAATTTCCATTGAGCAAAAAACCGTTTCACGTTCACCACGTTCAACAGTTGGAACAATAACTGAATTATACGATTTCCTACGATTACTTTTTGCACGAGCCTCAACGGCTTACTCCATGAATACGAACGAACCAATGGTAAAGTATTCGGATGAAGCTATTGTAGAACTCATTCAACGCGATTTTTCGGACAAAAAAGTGGTATTTCTAGCACCAAAAATCAAAGGACGTAAAGGACATTACCGAGAGCTATTCGAACAGATCCTGAAAAATGGATTTAACAAAGTTCGAGTTGACGGAAAATTGCAAGACATCGAAAAAGGAATGCGATTGGATCGTTATAAGATACACGATATTGAAGTGGTTGTGGAT
>JBILIY010000024.1:0-9135 GCA_044368815.1 Crocinitomicaceae bacterium | reverse complement strand
TTCTGTTTAGCCGTTAATTCTAACGTTTCAAGTATTTCTTTAATAAGTTCTATAATATCAAACGAGCGCAATTCAGGTTTTAAATCCTCAACTTCCAATTTCGCAATTTGATCCAAATCCTCAAGAATTCCAACCATGCGATCAGTTGCCTTATTGGCTCGTTCCAAAAAGGAGCGGTTTATGTTTTCATCTTCAAGAGCTCCATCAAGTAAGGTAGAAATGTAACCTTGAATTGAAAAAACGGGCGTTTTTAATTCGTGTGCCAAATTCCCTAAAAATTCTCGACGAAACTGCTCTTGTTCTTTGAGTTTTGAAATTTCAGTGGTTCGGTCCTCTTTCCAACTTTTAACGTCCGACTCCGCTCTTTCGATCACCTCATCAATTTTGGGTTTTTTACCCGAATCAAGAATATTATTTACTTGAATTGAACGATAAATTAATGAAAGGCGATTATTTATAAACTTTTTAAGAAGATAGTAAAAAACAAAATAGGCGACAATGCCTGAAAGTAAAGGGATAATAACTAGAAGTGCATTAGAAAATGGGATGATTACGAAATCTATAAATAAAGCAAGCAGAAAGCTTATAATAGAGAAAATTAAACTTCCGTATAATATTAAGATGCTTGGTTTGGTAGTTTTCACTTTTCGTTGAAGGTATATCCGATTCCTTTTATGGTACGAATATAGTCATCTCCAAGCTTTTCTCGTAATTTTCTGATATGAACATCTATTGTTCGTTCACCCACAACAGTTTCATTTCCCCAGACGATGGCTAAAATTTGTTCCCGGTTGTAAACCTTGCCTGGTCGGCTAGCTAATAATTCCAAAAGTTCGAATTCTTTTTTTGGCAAGAGAAGCTCTTTTCCTTCAATTTCAACTGTAAACTTTTCACGATCAATTTTAATCGCCCGCTCACCTTGATTTACTTCAATTCCTCCAGATTTTTCCAATCTTCGCAGTAGTGCTTCTATTTTACTGATCAATAATCTTGGTCGAATTGGCTTTGTGATGTAATCATCACCACCAGCTTCGAAACCGGCAATTTGAGCATAATCCTCAGCACGTGCAGTTAGAAATGCAACTAAGGGTTGAGCTAGATTTAAATCTTTTCGAATTACTTGACAGGTTTCAATACCATCCATTTTGGGCATCATCACATCAAGAATAATTAATGAAGGATTCAATTGTTGAGTAAGTCTGATTGCTTCCTCTCCATTTGAAGCGGTAAAAACCTTGTACCCTTCTTTACGAATGTTGTATGACAAAAACTCAAGGATATCTGGTTCATCATCAACGAGCAGTATGGTATGTCCTTTTAAGTTTTGCATTTGTGTTTAGAGTAAAAAGGGCTGAAACTAAGTTCAGCCCTTTGATTATAGTTTTTTATTTTCTAACAATTATTCTTTTTGCAATTGTGTTGTTTCCAGAATGAAGGAGAACTGAATACATTCCATCAGAAACTTGTGATAAATTCAATCCGATTTTATTGAACCCAATCTGTTGGATTTCATTTTCTGAATATACAACTCGACCTAATTGATCAACTAATTCAACTTGCATTGCATTTCCATTTTGATTGTCAAAACTTACAAATACCTCATCGCTAGTTGGGTTTGGATAAACAACCACATTTGCAATTCCCATTAATTCTTCAACGCTTAATGCAATTGAAACATTAAATATAGAAGTGTCTGAACAGTTACCATTAATTGCGGTCAATACTACTTGATAATCACCATTCACAGCATAAGCGTGAACAGGCGCTGAAGCAGAAGAGTTTGTGAAATCTCCGAAATCCCATGAGTATGAAGACGCTCCAGTTGAAGTATTAGCGAACGTTACAACGTTTCCGTTTACTGCAAATGAACCTGCAGCAGTTGGAGTAGTTGTAAAGTTAACATTTACCGAATTGGATGTTCCTACACCTGCACAAGCATCCGCATTTGTCGTAACAACTGAATAATCTCCTGTCGCAGTAACTTGAATGGATTGAGTAGTTGCACCATTCGACCAAGTGTAAGAATCTGCAGTTGAAGAAGTTAAAGTAACAACTTCACCTGAACAAGCTTGTGTAGCGGAAGCAGTAACGGTTGGTGTTACAGTATTGAAGGCAACAGTAACTGGGCTTGATGCTCCAACGCCATTACAAGCATTAGAATTCGTTGTTGTTACTGTATATGTTCCACCTGCATTCACTGTTATTGATTGTGTTGTTCCACCATTCGACCAAGAATATGAATCAGCAGCTGTTGATGTTAATGTAATTGTTTCACCTGTACATGCTTGCAAAGAAGATGCTGAAATAGATGGAGCAGGTGCATTTGTAACATTAACCGTCACTGCATCGGATACATCTGAACAACCATTTACATTTGTTACCGTTACCGTATACGTTCCAGATGTATTTACAGAAATTGTCTGTGTTGTAGCACTATTTGACCAAGCGTTACCGGTTGAAGAAGAAGATGTAAGATCAACACTTCCTCCTTGACAGAAATTCAAAGCTCCTGTGTAATTGATAACAGCAACTGGGTTTGCATTTACTGTAATTGTTAACGTTGTGTTTGTTGCACATTGACCTGCATCAGGAGTAAATGTGTAAGTTGTTGTTTGTGTATTGTCCAATGCCGGTGACCATGTTCCAGTAAGGTTATTCAAGGAATTTGTTGGTAAAGCCGTTAAGCTAGCTCCTGAACAAATGGGAGAAACTTGTGAAAAGAACGGGGTAACATTTTGTTGAACAGAAATTGTTGTTACAGCAGAATTTGCAGAGCAGTTATTTGCATTCGTTACAGTTACTGAATAATTACCAGCAGTAGTTACAATAATTGACTGAGCTGTAGATCCAGTAGACCACAAATAACTTGCTTCTGTCGGTGCAGATAGGGTTACACCAGATCCTTCACAAAAAGTTAAAGGGCCACTAGCAGAAACAGTTGGAGTTACAGGCGCTGCATTTACGATTACGGTGATCGCAACTCGTGGACTTTCATCTCCAGCTGCATTTTTTTGGCTAACATAAAAATTAAATGTTCCTGCGTTAGTGGTACTTGGCGTTGGAGCCGTTGCTGAAGAAGTTCCTCCGATTGCAACTGTATACCAAGCCAATGAATTACCCGTAGAAGCTGCAGCTGATAATTGCGTTGCAGCAGAGCCTTGACAATACGTAAATGAATTGGTAGCAACTGTTGGAGCGGAAACACTAAAGAATTTTGAATCTAAAAAGTTTGCTCCATTTGCCGCAACTGAACCATTTGCCAAACGCGCATCTGGAGTAGTTGCCATTGCCGTAAATAAATTTACCCAGTTTACTTGTGCTAATGTAGAAGTTGAGTCGTTGTTATCTACTCCCCACCATGATTGGTACCAAGTTGTTAATGGAACTGCCCCTGCGGCTCCAACTTGAGTATTAGTATTATTAGAGGACCATGAAGGTGTTGCAAAATTTGTTAGAATATTATTGGCAAATACCAACGTATCGCCATTTAAGTTGTTTACAGTTGAAGCTGCTTCAATAAACAATCCCTTTTCAAATCCAGTAGCAATTGAATTAAATACACTTGTTGCTGTATTTCTTCTTAAACGAAATGCACGTTCGTGTTTATCTCCAGTTGGCAAAGTAACGGTTCCATTTCCCTTAGCCCCCACCAATGTTATATTGGAAAAAATTGGACGGGTTTTCGGTTGAGCTGTTGTACCATTGGCATCGTTATCTGATTCAAAACCATTTGAATCTCCCGCACCATCAGAAAGATCTTTATCGCGAATAATTAAACCGAACTGAACTTTCCCACGGAAACCAAAATCGGTATCAAAATCATCATCAACCGCTCTATATGAAATAAGGTGTTTACAATTAACAGTACCACCAAACCATTCGAAAGAATCATCACCGCATAGAGTTACTTGAACATAATCTACAGTGGTTGCTGAACCAACTGAACCAAATGTTAACCCATTAATTTCTTTATTCAGCTCCAATGCAATCCCTGCAAATTCAATTCGAACGTACTTAATCGAGCCTGAATTATCATTATCAAATGAACCACCATATTGTGTGTCGGTTGTTGGGGCAATACCTTCAATGTTTGCAACTCCTCCAGGTTGATTATTTTTTGCCAAACCTAAGATTACAACACCTCCCCAATCTCCAGGGCCACGTAAACCAACTCCTTGATTCGAGGTAAAGACAATCGGTTGGGAAGCAGTTCCATTAGCATTCAACTTTGCTCCTCTCGTTACGATTAGGGAACCTTGAGTCGCTTTGTCACCCAAAATTACAGTTCCTGGCTGAATTGTTAGTGTTGCGTTGTTCTTTACATAAACTTTGTTTTGAAGTAAAACCACACCAGACCAAGTTGTACTAGCAGTAATGTCTGTAGAAACTGTTAAGGTTGGGGTTGTCGGGTAAGCCGTATTTTGCGGATCAAAATTCGACCATCCGGAAGTCCAGTCTGTTGCAGGTGTATTGTCTGTGACAGGAAATGCTCCTTTATAGGTTGTAGGAGTCCAAAAAGCATCTTGTGCGTTGAGTCCAAACCCAAAACACAAAGAAGCAATTAACGTGTAAAACTTTTTCATTTTTATCTAATTTAATTTGTGGCAAAGTTCCGATGTAAAGATTCAGCGAGCGTTATATCCTGCTTAAGTCTTTGTTAATTATTCATTAAGAATTCAAAACAATTTCTTAACATTTACTTTTGATTAACCTGAACCTTAAAAATTGTATTTCAGGGATAAAGAAATGGTTTGACCGAAAGTGATTTCTTGCCAAGCACTGTCGAAGCCTTTGTCGTATTTCTTATTTTTATTTATGTCTTGGAAATAAACTAAATCTTGAGCGAGGATGTCCTTCACATTTAATTTCAGCTCAAACTTGTTCTTGAATGTCTTAGAAATTTGAAAGTCAATAACATTTCGACCATTTTCCCAAACACTTGGTTCTTGAACACTACCGGCAATTGAGATACGTTGCCCTACTAGATTGTATGATAGATTAATATTAAAGTCTTTTGGTCCAGCATAAAAAATACCCGCATTGATTAAATAAGGGGATTGTCCTTGAAGGGGTCTTTTTGCATCTGGATATTCAGCCTGACCAGCAATTGCACTTAAATCCATAACAGAGCGAATCAATGCACCATTGAAATAAATGGTTATATTTTTAAGAAATGAGGAAGAGTCTTTTTTATTAAATGCCCCAAGATTCATTCTATATTCGAATTCAGCACCGTAGTTTACAACGTCACCTACATTGTCGAAATATAACTCGGGAGTTCCTGAAGTACCAGTTCGTAAAATTAACTCAATTGGGTTAAAGAATTCTTTATAGAATCCAGATACACTGATAATTTGACCGGCTCCAGGGAAAAACTCAAATCGCAAATCGTAATTATTGATTTTTGCTCTTTTCAAATATGGATCACCCGTTGTAAGGTTATCATTCACAAAGTTGTAGAAAATAAATGGGGCTAATTCACGAAACTCAGGTCTTGAAACGGTTTTAGAATAACTTGCGCGAATATTAATCTTTTGAATAGGTGAGTATATTAAATTAACCGAAGGTAGCAAGTCAATTACGGTTGTGTCAATGTTTTGTGGAAGGTTTGAACCGAATTGAATGTATTTAAATACCTGGTTGTATGACTCTATTCGAGCCCCACCAACTAATCTCAATTTATCTCCTAGTTTACTATCGATTTGCGCAAAACCCGCATTTAAAAAAGAAGTCGCTTGATAACTATCATCTACATTTGTTCCTTCTTCTAATTTAAATCCCCCTTTGCCATTTGCCATTAGACCCATATTTTCGGGCGCAAATAATTTATCAGGATCCAATAATAGGATTTCTGAATTAAAAGACCCAAATCCTGAAGGATTGTACTGAGAAAATCCTAAATTTCGCGCAGCAAAATTACGTGTCCTATATTGGTGCATACCACCAAGTTTGATTTCATTTTTTGTTTTTCCAAACGAGAAAACTCTCGAAATGTCATATTTGGCATTTGAATTTTGTTCATTCAAAGTAGACCAAAACATATTACCCGCGCCCATAGTAGTAATATCATCCGCTTGCATAATCGCAAAATAAGGCTGTGTTGTATCTGTTTGCTGATAAACGGTTCTTCGGAGATTTGGTATGTCTCTTTTGATGTTACTAAAACCTATTAACCAATTGAATTTATAAACAGATTTGATTTCATGCGCCCCAATTAACTGACCAGTATATAGATTATTTTGAGTATACCACATGTTTGTTGATCGCTCGTTAAAATTATTTCCAAGCATGTCTCGCTTTCCTTGACGAACGTTTACTTTATCTTCAGAATTAACAGTGTATAAATTTTTAAATTGAATACTATTCTTCTTCCCAAATGAATATTTGAAATTTGCCATAGCATTGCTAATGACAGAGTTGCTAAAAACTGAATCCCGCAAGTCATTGGTCATAATAACACCGGCAGCTTGTTCTTCAAATTCTCTTCGAATAATCCGGCTTATTGAGTTGTTATTTTGATAACTATATGCTAAAACATATCCTAATTTACTTGAATCTTTGAAACTCACGGTTTTACCTAAAGTATATTGCAAACTTAAATTAGGCAAGGAAAGTCTATTTTTAGTCGACCAAGATGTATTGATTAATTTGGCCTGTTCTGTTTTTTCGGCTGCTGACATTATGTCGAAGTCTGATGTGGTCGCAATGCCTTCTGGTATGCTCCTGCCAGCTGTTCCGTAACCCAAGAAATCAGTTGAGGTTCCTTCATAGGTCTTGAAGGTTTTAAAGGTGCTAATTGTATTATAGGAAGTTGAAATTTGAAGATTTTGAAAATCCTTATCCTTTGGTTCGGTCGTATTTATATTTATTACACCGCCTGCAAATTCGCCAGGTAACTCGGGATTTGCCGTTTTTGTGATCAACAAGTTATCCAACATATTAGACGGAAACAAGTCAAACGAAAAAGCTTTACGATCACTTTCTGAACTTGGCAGTGATGCTCCATTTAGTAGTGCGAAATTGTAACGATCGCTCAACCCACGAATGACAACGAATTTGTTATCTTGAACACTCGCTCCTGAAATTCGTTTTAGGACATCTGAAGCTTTAGAATCCGGTGTCTTTTTAAATGTTTCAGCATTCATACCATCAACGACTGTAGCGCTGTTTTTTTGCATTCGAATTAGCTCTGTCGTCGATTCCTTGTTTACTTTTTTTGTAACGGTAATACCCTTGCGATCAATTACTAACTTCTCTAATTCGATGTTAACTTCTTTCAGCTCATCGTTTTTGAGTGTAAATTCATCGAGTAATCTCGTCTTATAGGTTTCGAAACGAATCTCAAGAATTATGTTTCCCGGTTTAACATTCGAAATAATGTATTTTCCATTTTCGTCACTTACCGCACCTACACCAGGTTGACCTTTTACAATTACTTTGGCGCCAATTAGTAGTTCGTTCGAAGCATTATCCTTAATAATACCATAAATTTTTGCTTCTTGAGCAAAAAGTGAAAAAGAAAAGAAAACTAAAAAAGAAAGAATCCAAGATTTTGACGAAATCATACGTGTGCATTTTAATTAATGCAAAGGAACAACCACTAATTAATCTTCGAATTAATGAAAAGTTAAGGATATATTAAGTTTTGCTTAATGATTTGGTAACATTGAAAAAGGACGGGGATACGTTTATTTCCCCCCTCCTTTTTTTGTGGTATTGATTTTTGGTTCAACCTTTGGTTTGTTATCTTTTGGGGTTTCCTCTTTAGGCTTTTCTTCCTTTTTTTCTGTGGGATTTGTTTTATTGGTATTGTTTTGTCCTGGCTTATTAGTTACCTGCGGTTTTGTATTGGGTTTGTTCGTTGTTGGTTTTCCGCCAGATTGTTGAGCTTTTTGACCACCGTTTTGGTTGTTGTTATTGCCATTCCCCCCATTGTTTTGATTGTTTTGATTGTTTTCTGAAATTAACTCAACATTCAACGATTTACTATCTGATCCGCAACTATTCGATGTGTTAACAACAAAACTGTTCATTCCTAGATTCAAGGTAACTGTCGTAACAAATGATTCGTCTGCTGAAATATTAACTGGAACATTATTGTTATTGAATAAAACGGCAATCTGACCTGTGGCGCCATAGTTTGCAACAGACCCTAATAAATTAAAGGTCGGGTTACTTACAACTATACCACCTCTCATCAAATTTGGAAGTGTAATTACTGGATCTAAACAATTAGAAGAAGAATTACTACTTCCATCAGAATTAGATCCAGTTGTGTTACCTCCATTTCCGTTCGAACCATTTCCTGTTGTACTATCTGTTTGAGCATTATTTGAGTTATTCCCTCCGCCATTTCCATTTGAATTTCCATTTCCAGAGTCCCCGTTTGAACCTCCATTATTGGAGTTACTGTTTCCGTTTGGATTTCCATTTCCCGTATTCCCGTTTGAACCTCCATTGTTGGAATTGTTGTTTCCATCTGAATTCCCGTTTCCTGTATTTACATTGCTACCTGCTCCATTTCCAGTCAACTCATCATCTACATTACCGCTTTGGTCAGTTGTTCCGTTTGGACCACCACTTCCCTGTCCTGGATTGGACACATCTACGCCATCTTGATTGTTTCCGTGACCATTGTTGGAGTTGTTATTCCCATTTCCAGAGTTCCCATTTGAACCATCATTGTTGGAATTGGCGTTTCCATTTGAATTTCCGTTTCCAGAATTACCATTATTTCCGTTTCCACCACCATTATTTGAGTTTCCATTGTTATTGCTCGGACATGGGCCAATTACATCTCCATGAGCTTGATGCGCGGGCCAAGCAGAAATCGGAATTTCTAATTGTTGCGGGTTTCCAGTATTACCAGGAGGATAGTGGCAAATTATGATTTTCTCCTCTGTATTGCCGTTTCCTGAGTTTCCATTATTTGAGTTATTGTTCCCGTTTGTATTTCCATTTCCAGAGTTCCCGTTTGAACCATCATTGTTGGAATTGTCGTTTCCATTTGGATTTCCGTTTCCAGAATTACCATTGTTTCCGTTTCCACCACCATTATTTGAGTTTCCATTGTTATTGCTCGGACATGGGCCAATTACATCTCCATGAGCTTGATGCGCGGGCCAAGCAGAAATC
>JBILIY010000329.1:0-2730 GCA_044368815.1 Crocinitomicaceae bacterium | reverse complement strand
ATTGTCTTCGAGCAATCTTATAGAACCTATTTAGATACGCGAATTATTCGTATTAGTAATGATAACGGTGCAACTTGGACTGATTTCACAGTTACAGATGGTAGTGAACCAACTGCTCAAAATTCGCCAAATCCTGATGTTTATTCTATCAATATTTCATCCGTAGCAGGTGGACAAGCAAATGTTAAAGTTCAAATCAACTACCAAGGAAATTGGGGCTGGTATTGGGCAATTGATGATATGAAAATCATTGAGACTGATCAATATGACTTAAAACTACAAAAAACATTATTTGGAACGGATGGTGCTTTTGGCGCTCGATTACAATACTATCAAATTCCGAGTGCTCAGGTTGCACCAATTAATTTTGGAGGAATTTTGAAAAATATTGGCGTTCAAGATATCACTGACGCTGGATTTACAGCTGATATTTCAGGTTCATATAATGGAATAGCTGGACCAATTAATTTATTAGCTGAAACAACAGATACAGTTTGGTGTTCAAATACATTTACACCGAATTCTACCAATGCTAACTATACTGTGGCTGTTGGCGCATCAACAAGTTCTTCTGAACCAGATGTAACAAATAATGTTTTGCCAAATATTAGTATTTCCGTAAACGATTTCATCTATGCACGTGACAATGGACAAATTTTAGGTGGAATCAGCAATTCTGGACAAGGATATGAAGTTGGACATATTTATGATATTTTTCAAGCAGCGACATTATATGGAATCGATGCGGTTTTAAATGCGGGGTCAGAACCTGGATCGGAAATATTTGCTAAATTATACTCAATCGATCCAACAACTGGGGACTTTGTTTTTGTAGACGAATCAGCACCTTATGTAATTACTCAAGCCGATTTAGGACAAAAAATAAGCCTTCCACTGGGTACTCCAGTAAATTTGAACGCAAACGAGTCTTATTTAGTAGTAATTGGCTCTTATGGTGACGGTGGAGCTACAAATGACTTGGTAACCGCATCTTCTGGATCATCAACTCCTCAAACTACCTATTACTACGATTATACAGATCAAACTTGGTATTACACTACATCTAATGTAATGGTTAGAATGAACTTTGACCCAATATTGTCTATCAACGAAGTTGAAAATACGTTTGGATTGAATGTTTATCCAAATCCTGCAAATGATGTAATCAATGTTTCTCTAAACAAATCTACAAATGGAACAATTTCAATAGTTGATGTTGCTGGAAAAGTTGTAAAAACTTCTTTAATCAATGGATTAACTTCTTCAATCAACGCATCTGATTTAACAAATGGAGTTTACTATGTAACAATTACAGACGGAACTTCAATTGCAACAGAAAAGGTTGTTATTAAGAAATAAGCAATTGTTTTAATTTTTGGAAAGGGTCGAAAATTTCGGCCCTTTTTTCTTTTTTTAAACCACGAAAAATCGAATTTGAATCTTAACGAAGAACTTATCTCAAGCAAAAAGATAAAACCGCATCCGTAAATTCGTCCGGTGCTTCCGCATGAACCCAATGACCAGCATTTTCAATAGTCACTAACTGCGAATCAGGGAATAGATTTTCGATTTCCTGTATATCTGAATCCAAAATATAGTCAGATAAGGAACCTCGAATAAATAACGTCGGAATTAGAACCTCTTTAGTTGGAAGCGATCTTAAAATTTCAGACATGGATGCTTGAAGTACTTTAAAGTTAACCCTCCATGCTAGCTTGCCTTTATCCCGCCAATAGAGATTCTTCAATAGAAATTGAACAACACCCTTCGATTCTATAAATGAGGAAAGAATTCGTTCAGCTTCACTTCTTGCGCTTAATTTATTCAAATCAATTGAATCGAAAGCTTTTAGAATATGCTGATGATGAAGTGGGTACTCTTTAATCCCCATATCCACGACGATAATTTTTTCCAGAAAATCAGGATGAGATTGAGCAAAATGCATCGCTACTTTACCTCCCATTGAATGACCTAGCAAAATGACATCAGAAAGATCTAATTTTTGGAAAAGTTCGTACAAATCTTCAACCATTAACTGATACGAAAACTCATCAGACCAAGGCGAATGCCCATGATTTCTTAAATCTACAAGGATAACTCGATAATATTCACTAAATTTTTTAGCATGTGTTTGCCAATTATCAGAGAACCCAAAAAGCCCATGCAAGATTACTAATGGCTTACCTGATCCAAGTTCTCTGTAAAACAACTCCACTTTATTCGGTGATAAATGAAGACAAAATACCAATCAAATTAGGTAATTCAAAGGCTGTTTCAGTCATGTTGACCCTTGAACTTGATGAGGAACCCGATGATGAAGATTCAATTTCAGATGTTCCAATTGGATAAACTTTAAATTGCCTGTTATTAATTTTTTCCAACTTACTCACGATTTGTGATTTGGAAATCAATTTATTATCGAAATGAACTTTTATTGTTTGCTTTTGATTTTCTTCTTGGTAATCTATTTCAACGCGCGAAACCGCGTTCGTTTCAATCAATTCTCTTCGGATAGCGCCACCACAGCCCATCTTACAAACCATCCCTTCAACCTCAGCAACTAAAATCTGATTGGATACGACTTTAACTTTATCAGTAGATTTAGAAATTGATTTTTGCTGTTCATTCGAAGTGCAAGAAAAAAGAGCTATGAACAATGCCAATAACAGCGGGCGAATTGTAAATTTCATTTTTTTAAGTTTAAACAAAATTAATGTGAAAGACTGAAAC
>JBILIY010000379.1:0-2732 GCA_044368815.1 Crocinitomicaceae bacterium | reverse complement strand
CATTAAGTAACTAGAACCTTCTTTTCGAGTAGAAAAATGAATTAATGGATGTGAATCTTGTCGAGCAGTTGATTGGATACTTAATTGCAAATAACCATTTTCATCAACGTTATCATATAATCCAAATGGAAACAAATTTTTTCTTAATCGTCTGTTGTAAATCGGTCGATGCAATTTAATTAGCTCCGACTCAAGTAACATGGCTATCAATTCCGAACCAGTCATTTCATAATCAACGCGGACCAAATCTTGTATTAACTTAATTCCTTTGGCCGTTTTCGTATTTCTCAGATGTTGCTCAACGCGTTTTTTGATATTGATACTTTTACCAATGTAAATCAATTGATTAAACTCATTATAGAACCGATAAACACCCGCTTTAGTTGGCAGTTCATCAATTACGTCAAGGTCCAAATTGGGATGCATTGACTTTGGATTTAATTCCTGCTGAATAAATGTTTTTAAGTTACTCGGATCTTTTTTTAAAAGTAATTCAAACAGTTTAGTTGTAGCTAAAGCATCTCCTCCAGCTCGATGTCGACCTTTAATTTCAATCCCCAACTCCTTCGAAATATTTCCAAGGCTGTATGACTTATAGCCAGGAATCACATAGCGAGCTGCTCGCACTGTGCAAAGATGTGGAAGCCGAAAATCGTAACCAAGATTTTTAAATTCGCTTCTGAGCATACCATAATCAAAAGCAACATTATGAGCTACAAAAACACAGTCATTGGTAAACTCAACAATTTTCTTGGCGATTTCAAAAAATCGAGGCGCATTCGAAACCATTTCATCATTTATGCCAGTTAATCGAACGATAAATTCAGGTATTGGTTGTTCAGGATTTAAGAGTGTTATAAATTCGTCAACAATCCTTTCACCATCATATTTGTATATTGCCAACTCAGTAATCTTAGAGTTTCTCGGACTACCTCCAGTTGTTTCGACATCGATAATTACAAACATTATTCAAATTTAGAAAAATAAAATCCGTTGAAGAACTATAAGCTCATGAATGTTATCCAAAATAAAATGATAAAAATTTAATTATGCATGCATAATATTTATTTATTTATGTTTAAATTTGATTAGAAAAAACAAGTGCTATGAATACACAACCAATTAAAGGAGGAGAATTTATTATTCGCAAAACGACTACCTCTGAAATTTTCACACCGGAAGAATGGACTGAGGAACATCACATGATCGCAAAAATGTGTGATGATTTCATTGCGCAAGAAATATTGCCAAACATTGAACGAATCGATAAAATGGAGGAAGGATTAATGCCTTCAATTCTTGAAAAAGCGGGTGAGCTAGGACTACTGGGATTATCGGTACCCGAGAATTTGGGAGGAATGGGTGTTGATTTCAAAACTTCTTTGCTTGCTACGGAGCATTTGGGGCATGGATACTCGTTTTCAGTTGCTTTTGGAGCACATACAGGAATTGGAACACTACCTCTTCTCTATTATGGAAATGAAAGTCAGAAAGAGAAGTACATTCCAAAATTGGCCACTGGCGAATGGAAAGCCGCATATTGCTTGACTGAACCAGGTTCAGGATCGGATGCGAATTCTGGGAAAACAAAGGCTGTTTTATCTGAAGATGGAAAAAACTACATCCTCAACGGACAAAAAATGTGGATTACCAATGGTGGCTTCGCTGATTTGTTTACTGTATTTGCTAAAATTGACGATGACAAAAATTTAACTGCTTTTTTAGTCGAAGCGAAAAGTGAAGGAATTTCTTTGAATCCCGAGGAGAAAAAAATGGGAATCAAAGGGTCTTCAACTAGGCAAGTCTTCTTTAACAATGTTGTTGTTCCAATAGAGAATATGATGTCAGATCGTGAAAACGGATTTAAAATTGCATTAAATATATTGAACATTGGTCGAATCAAGTTAGGAGCCGGAGTTTTGGGTGGAGCAAAGGGAGCAATTTATGAATCCATCAAATACGCCAATGAACGTGAGCAATTCGGAAGAATTATTTCCAAATATGGAGCAATCAGATTCAAATTAGCAGAGCAAGTTATAAGAACGTATGTTTTGGAATCGGCTACCTACAGAGCAGGACAAAATATTGATGACGCCATTGCCGGATTCATTGTAAGTGGAATAGATAAAGGAGCCGCAACTTTAAAAGGAATTGAACAATTTGCACCTGAATGTGCGATTTTGAAAGTTGCGGGTTCAGAATGCTTGGATTATGTTGTAGATGAAGCCGTACAAATTTATGGTGGCATGGGGTATTCATCCGAATCTACTGTTGAACGGGCTTATCGCGATGCAAGAATTAATCGAATTTTTGAAGGAACCAATGAAATCAATCGCATGCTAATTGTCGATATGGTGCTACGCAGAGCAATGAAAGGAGAGTTGGATTTGATGGGACCAGCCATGAAAGTTGCCGGTGAACTGATGTCTATTCCTGAAATGACAGAGCCTTCAACAAATGCACTAGGTAATGAAGAACGTTATTTGGAAGGCTTTAAAAAATGTATTCTAATGGTGGCGGGTTCTGCCGTACAAAAACTGATGCAAACGCTTTCCAAAGAACAGGAAATATTGATGAATGTTGCCGATTTGGCTATTTGGATTTATCAAGCAGAATCTGTTCTTCTAAGAGTTCAAAAGAAGATTGAAAAAGTCGGTGAAGAGGCTTGTGCTGTTGACATAGCAATCGTAAAAACCTATTTTTATGACACAGCCGATCGAATTGAAAAAGCT
>JBILIY010000328.1:0-2734 GCA_044368815.1 Crocinitomicaceae bacterium | reverse complement strand
ATGGTGCATAAAGTGCAATAAAAAATCACGACAGTCTGTGTTATAATTCGGATACATGGTGACTTTTCCAAAGAAATACTTAATTTCTGGATTAAATTTGATTAGCGCACCTAAGCCATCCCATATATTATCCAAAGCGAATAAACCCTTTCTCGGATTTACACCAGGCTGATAATTGGGCTGAACCCAACTTCGTCCCAATTCAATCGTAAATGGTAAAAATTCTTTTACAAAGCGCTCAGAAAAATCAAAATAGTGCGTTGTTGACAATTGAATATGACCTAAATCATCCATGGCTTCCTGGCATTTAATGAAGCGATAACCGCCAATTATTTCCTCATCCTCAGGCGACCAAAGTACCAATTGTTTATAACAATGCTCATTCGTATCATACTCATCTAAATCAATTGACTTGCCAGTCCCTCCCCCTGATGCCCTGAAAGTAACTTCGCGTAAACGACCTATCTCCTGAACAACATTTGGGGCATTCCAATTGTCAACGACAAAAATTTCGTTATCCCCTTTTCTCGTTTTTCTGAGAAATTTATCTGGTGACAATTCACGTTTCAATATTGTTTTATCTATTGGATCTATGATATTTTCCATAACTATTTTCTTAACGAATAAACTATTTTTCGAATTTCTTGTGCCGCCTGGTAATCATTCAATTCCGAATTAAGTTCAGAACCCAAAATTGGATTACCAACTGTTATATTTAACTTCTTGTTTCTCTGTTTGAATAATTCGTCTGATAACCAAAACATTTCAACGTTTGCTTTTATCCCCAACCATTTTCTAACTTTTGAAACGCGATAAAAAAATGGTGAAAGTTCACCTTCAATATGAATTGGAACAATCGTTCGATTCAACTCACGAGCATATAGAACAAATGTTTTTTTCCATTCCAAATCCTGAACCTGCCCATCTATTTTTCGACTAACAAGTCCTGCGGGAAAAATACAAATCGCATTTTCCGAACTAAAAGCGTTTTTAATTTGATCCCTTACTGAAAGATCATTTTTACCGTGTTTGTTAACGCCAATAAATAAACCGCGAAGGTTTTTTAAATTCATCAACAAATCATTTACAATGAACTTCAAATCCGTTCGATGGTGACGCAATGCAACAATCAAACCTATTGCATCAATTCCGCCCAGAGGATGATTCATTGCCAATATGACAGGCCCATCTTTAGGAATTTTATCCATTCCTTTAATATTGACTTGTATATTGAAGTAATTAATAATCGATTCACAAAAATCGACGTCTTGATATTCCTCATTTTCTTTTAGAAACTGATTTATTTCTTCTTCGTGTAAAACCCTTCGTAAATAGGAAATCACAAATCTCGGAAGCCAACGAAGTAATTTTGGGTTCTTACTCGCTATCAATCCTTTTATGTCGATGAATTTTTCCTTGGTCACGAATCAAAATTAAGCTTATTAAGTAAATCAACTAAACATCGGATTAAAGATTTCAACCAAGACTTTGTTAGTAGTCAAACTCCAACCTCAAACCATCATAAGCCAAAAAAACATGAGTTGGAAGCTCTAATTCAACTTCCTTATGTTTTCCAAAAAGATGTGAAATATGAGTTAGATAAGCTTTTTCGGGCTGAACTATATTAATGAAATCCAAGGCTTGTTCCAAATTGAAATGAGAAATATGTTCTGAACGATGCAATGCATTTACAATTAACGTTTTAATACCAATTAACTTTTTAATTTCCTGATTTTCAATTTTCTTCGCATCTGTAATATAAGCAAAATCTCCAAATCGAAATCCTTTAACAGGCATCTTGTAATGCATCGCATTGATTGGGATTACTTTTAAATTATTTCGTAATTCAATTGGCTCATCATCAATCCTAAAAAGATCCACTTTTGGGACTCCTGGATATCGTTCATCTGAAAACACATAATGGAATTCCCTTCTTAAAGCCGATTCAACGCGATCTGTACAATATACTTCCATTGGACGAGATTCGACATGGTTAAAAGCTCGAACATCATCCATACCTGCGACGTGATCTTTGTGCTCATGCGTAAAAAGAACCCCGCGGAGTGATTTCACTTTTTCTCGTAACATTTGAAATCGAAAATCTGGACCTGTATCGACAACGTAATTTTCTTCGCCTACTTGAATTAGAATGGACGACCTAGTGCGATCATCCTTAAAATCAGTTGAAATACAAACTTCACACTCACAAGCTATTACAGGGACTCCTTGCGAAGTGCCTGAACCAAGAATAACAACTTTTCCTTTCACCTTACGAAGATACGCTTATGATTTTTATTGAACCTAAAATTCAACAATTTTGTGAGCATTGTCCTTTCGAATAAATTGATTTAGTATTGTTTTAATATCCCTATTTTCCTGTTGATATTTTATGAAACTTTTCCACTGAACTGGAGACTTACCCTGAAAATGAAAAGGGGCGTATCCATAGCCTTGATAGTTGCCATTTTCGACTAAAACTACACTTTTCTCAGATTTATTTCTCCCTTTATCAAGAATGTAAAAACTCTTTCCTTCAAAAGTCAGGTTGGCAATAAATTGTTCAACGCGTTTATTATATGTATCAGGAGACTCCTCGCCAACACAAGCTCCATTACATTGTTTTATTTCGTATTGAAAACAACTATTTTTTGACTGATATAACCCACATAATTTTTGACAAAACTGATGATTTTCAGAAACATACATTAAGTAACTAGACCCTTCTTTTCGAGTA
>JBILIY010000327.1:0-2738 GCA_044368815.1 Crocinitomicaceae bacterium | reverse complement strand
GTAAAAGAAGTTTGTAAGATAGGTTGTGTTTCCACCGTTAAATGAAGCATCATAAGCTCCTATGGTCGTTGGGAAATCATTACTAGATGTTGCGCCAAAGAAATACAAATTGTCCTGAGCATCACAAATCATACTGTGAACAGTCTCAGTTCCCTGGTTGTTATTTCCTCCTCCAATAAATGTACCCCAAATCATTTGCGTACCATCTGCAGAATATTTTGAAATGAATACATCAGCAATTCCATAGGAACCATTTAAAACGGTGAAATTTGAATTAATATCGTAAGCAAGAGGATCCGGATTTGGATAATCATTTCCATAGACAACTCCACCTGAATATGCTGTCCCATCATTCCCGTAAGTCGCCGTCATTCCAAAATTATCTGAATTGGCACCGACATAAGTTGCAAAAACCAATGTAGGATCGATTATTAAATCTAGGTTCTTATTGTAGTTACCTAATTTGTAAGTCACATTTGTTCCGATAACAAGGAAAGAACATGAAACGTCAACCTGTTTGCCATTTATAAGCTGGTAAGCATATGGTTTCTTCTCAATAACTTTACCTATACTTGTCTCAACGATTAAGTTCCCTTCTTTGTCAACAAAAAGCTTGTCTTGTCCAGCATATTCCAACTTAATTTGTTCAGGACTGTTTGTAGCTTTTACGATGAGCTCATATTTAGTTTCGTGTTCCTTGGAACTTGCTTTAAAATCGATTCCGTTATAAAAGTTCTTTAGTGTGAACGTTTCATAACCATGCACATCTGAGGCCCATTTAGATTGGTTATTGCCTTTGAAGAAGTTGTAATACGTTTGAGATTTACCCGTTTTTTCGATTTCAGTTACATTATTTGAACCAAGAAAATTTACATGCACAACAGTCTGCTTGACTTCATCACTTGTAAAACTTGGGTTTTTCATCGCATGAGCCTCGTGCATCGTTGAATAGTCCTGTATATGATAAATCATCTTATGCTGCTGAAACCACACTTTTCCACCCTCCATTTTTGTGTTGAATAGCACTCCTTCAGGCCATTGACCTTTGTTTTCAATTAAATTGCCTCCTGCTTGAACTGCATGATTTTGTTTATGTTCAATTGCATTAGTATGCATTTGGTAATTCTGGGAAAATGTATTCTGTAGAAAAGAAATAAAGAATATCAAAAATAATGATCGGATCAACGGCATTTCTTTAATTTTCTACGAAAATACGTATAATTAATGTTACTAAAAAATCAATATTAGATTGATATAATTGCTTAATTTTAGAAGCAAAATACGGTTATGAAAAATCGACTTGTTGAACTTTTCGGCATAGAATTCCCACTTATTCAAGCTGGTATGATTTGGTGTTCGGGATGGGAATTGGCCTCGTCCGTTTCCAATGTTGGTGGACTAGGAATAATTGGATCAGGTTCAATGTATCCTGAAGTCTTAGATGATCAAATTGTAAAATGTAAAAATGCGACTTCGAAACCATTTGCCGTCAATTTACCGATGTTATATCCAGACATTGATAAACATATTGAAACTATCATTAAACACAAGGTGCCAATTGTTTTTACATCAGCGGGAAATCCTAAGACTTGGACTTCTCTTTTACAATCAAACGGTATTAAAGTAGTCCATGTTGTTTCAAGTTTGAAATTTGCTCTTAAGGCTCAATATGCTGGTGTTGATGCAGTTGTTGCTGAAGGTTTTGAGGCAGGAGGCCATAACGGAAGAGACGAAACGACAACTATGTGTTTGATTCCAAAAGTGGCCAGTGAGATAGAAATCCCATTAATTGCTGCGGGTGGAATAGGAACGGGTAGGGCAATGCTTGCTGCTATGAACTTAGGAGCTGATGGTGTTCAAATTGGAAGTCGTTTTGTTGCTACTTATGAATCAAGTGCTCATCAGAACTTCAAAGATCGAATCGTTAATCTTCAAGAAGGAGAAACTATTCTGACACTAAAAGAGCTTACTCCTGTCCGACTAATTAAGAATGAATTTTATAAAAAAATAGAAACCGCCTATGATTCAAACGCGGGAACCGATCTATTAAAGGAAGTTCTCGGAAGAGGGCGCGCGAAAAAGGGAATGTTTGAAGGAGATTTGCTTGAGGGTGAATTAGAGATAGGTCAAGTTGCATCTCTCATTTCCAATATTATGCATGCAAAAGATGTCGTTCGTGAATTAATTGATGAATATAGAGCCGCATTGGAAGAACAAAAAACAGCTAAATTTCAATTTTAATGATACATTTTGATCGTTTTGAATTAGATAACGGATTAAAAGTTATTTTCCATAAAGATGTTTCTACGCCAATGGCAGTAGTTAATCTACTTTATGATGTTGGTGCAAGGGACGAATCGGAGGAACAAACTGGTTTCGCACATTTATTCGAGCATTTGATGTTTGGAGGCTCTATTAATATTCCTGAATTTGATTCGGAATTGCAAAAAGCAGGTGGTGATAACAATGCGTTCACCTCAAATGACATTACTAATTATTATGATACGTTACCTGCAAATAATTTAGACACGGCTCTTTGGCTTGAAAGTGACAGAATGCTATCCCTCTCATTTACGGACAAGAGTCTTGAGGTCCAACGCCAAGTGGTAATAGAAGAATTTAAACAACGCTATTTAAATCAGCCTTATGGTGACGATTGGTTACTTCTAAGGCCTTTGGCTTACAAAAAACACCCATACAAATGGGCGACTATTGGGAAAGAGGTCAGTCACATCGAA
>JBILIY010000326.1:0-2745 GCA_044368815.1 Crocinitomicaceae bacterium | reverse complement strand
TTGGTGAACTCAACTGCCGTGATACGGTCAAGATTGTAGGTTTTGTTTTTCTGAGATGTAATTTCATACGCCATAACCGTGTGGTAGTTATCCTTAAATCCAAAAGGTTCTACTAAACGATCTGAAATGGTTTCGGAATTGATGGAATGGTATCGCTTTAAAATAACTAGTTCTTTGTCTGCAATTGCTTGTGAGGCGTTCAACGATGCGTCCATTTTTTGCATTGACCAAATGGCCAGCCACGATATTGACATCCGATGCTAAATAGATTTTACTTAAAACAGCATCTTTGAGTTTGTTAAGCTTACCAGATGTTAGAACCAATTGTTTTAAATACTCAGCTTCTTCGGTAGAGAAACGAATGCCCTGAGCCGTGTCGTTGTGAATGAAAAATCGTGTGTATTTGTCTCGCTGTAAATCAAAGCCACATTCTCGGATGAGGTCAAGGTAGCGATAGACTGTTCGCTCTGTGGTTTCAAGCATTTCAGCTAACTGATTTACCGCTTTAGGAGGATGTTGTTCTAGGTATGAAATGAATTGTAATACACGAAGAATTTTCCGTTGATTTAGCATATTTTATAGTGATCAAAACACAAAGTAGCACAAAATGATACAAGCGTGCAAATGATTGACCTTAGTTGTCAGAGAAATTTTATTGGTTTGCTGAAAAATTGAAAAAAGCTGCATAAAAAGCCAACTTCGGGAAACTGGGTTGGTTTTTTATTTTGGTGATTACTTAGATTTCAATATCTGTTACAGAATATTTATAGATTCATTATTTAAAGAAGTTCATGAATTTGTGATATGTCCGATTTAGATTTTATTTAAAGTAGGAGAGGAACTGCGGTAAAAGTAATTCATTAGAAATACCGTAATCCGGAATTGTTTAAACCAGAAATAAAAAAGCCTTTCAAGAAATATCGTGAAAGGCTTTACTGTATTACTGTGGGAGTTGAGGGGTTCGAACCCCCGACCCTCTGCTTGTAAGGCAGATGCTCTGAACCAGCTGAGCTAAACTCCCTTTCGTTTTTGAGAGTGCAAATATACAACTTCTTTTTATTCCTTCACCAAAAAAAAGAAAAAAATCAATTAGATTTTAAATCTTCAATTTTTTTCAGCACATCATCCAGTCCTTCCCTGAACTTTTCAAAATCTTCTTTATAAAGGAAAATCTTATGTTTTTGATAGTTTTCTTCTCCTTCATCACCGAAGGTTTTCTTACTTTCAGTTAATGTTATGTACAGGTCATTTCCTTTTGTCGATTTAATATCGAAAAAGTAGGTTCTTTTTCCTGCGCGAACAACCTTGGAATATATTTCATTTTGCTCGTTACTCATAGCCTTTTGATTTGTTTTCAAATATGCGGTTAATTATTGAATAAAACAAATAAAATAAAAATGCAACTTAAATAAGTTTTAAACGTATAGTAAATGATTATAATAAGGCATGTTAAATAAACTTTTTTTTATCTCATTCTCCAGTCTTTTAGTAGTTTCGTGCTTACCTTCGAAAACCAACGATCAGTTTCATTCAGACCTTAAGGAGATAAGAAAAAAAGGAAAATTAACTGTGCTCTTTGAAAATAGTTCGCTTTCCTACTTCGAGTACAGAGGAAAAAAAATGGGATTTGAATACGAAATACTAGATAGTTTTTCTAAACATATTGGATTGCCCTTGGAAATCAAGGTTATTTCGGACTCAAAAGAGTTTAGCTCATATTTGAATGATGGTGAAGGAGATATTATTTCGGCTAACTTGGCTGTTTCATTGAGCCAGAAAGACATAATCTCCTATTCTGTTCCTTATTACTTTACTCATCAAGTTTTGATTCAACGCGAATCAAAGGACCCTATTCGAGATCCTTTGGATTTAAGTAACAAAACGGTTTATGTCCGCGAGAATTCGGCTTTTTCAAGAAGATTACATTGTTTACAGGAAGAAATCGGTGAGCATATCCGCGTTAAGTCTATAAAAAATGACCCTATTACTGAGGATTTGATCGAAATGGTTGCGAATAATCAGATTGATTATACCATTGCTCATGAAAACTTAGCTCGAATTAGTAAGGAGCTTCACTCAAATTTGAATATTAAAACACCTTTGTCTTTTAAACAAAAAATCGCTTTTGGATTAAGAAATTCAAGCCCACAATTAAAGAAAAAGTTAGATGATTTCCTTATTAAATATTGTTCTTCGACTCATTTCATTGATTTGAAAAAGCGTTATTTCGACTATTTAACGGAAATTCCTAATGAAGTTATTTTAATCAAACGAGGGCAACTTTCTCCTTTTGACGCGATTTTCAAGAAAGAAGCCGCGAAGTATGGATGGGATTGGCGTTTTATTGCAGCGGTGGCTTTCAAAGAATCACGATTTAATCCAAATGCAAGGGGTTTTGGAGGCGCTTACGGTTTAATGCAATTTATGCCGAACACAGGTCCAAAATATGGTGTGGTTCCTGGTTCTTCTCCTGAAATTCAAATTGCGGGTGGAATGAAATTGATCAATAAAATTTTCAATTCATGGCCAACTATTCCTGACAAAGAACAACGTATGAAATTTACTTTGGCTTCCTACAATGCCGGTAAAGGTCATATTGATGACGCTCAAAGATTGGCGTCCGAATATGGATTGAATCCAAAAATTTGGGATGGCAATGTTGCTGTAATGGTTCAAAAACTAGCAATCCCGGAATATTATCGTTCCCATGTAGTTAAGTGTGGTGCATACAGAGGTCATGCATAT
>JBILIY010000324.1:0-2757 GCA_044368815.1 Crocinitomicaceae bacterium | reverse complement strand
CCTTCCCATAGAGATGTTAAAAGCACGCAACCTGCGGGTTGAATTTCTTTAATCATTTCTTGGTGCGATATGTTGAATTTGATTTTAAATTCAACATCTTTATAGTTAAGTGATTCTAAATGTTCAATTGCAGCTTTTGCCAGAAGAAAGTTCTTCGATTTACGAGAAGGGTCGGCAGCGAAAAGGACTGTATTTTTAATATTATCTTGATGCAAATCAAAGGAATTCAAATTTACTCCATTGGGAATGACATGTGCCGTTTTCAAGTTTAATTCCTCCTTCATTTTTTGAGTCTTAACAATTGTAGCATCCCAAAAGAGGTAGTGAAAGATTTGAATAATAAATCGTTTGATCCCGAATATTTGTGTATCGCTGCCCATTAGGGAAACTATCTTTTTTGACTGATTTAAAAATAATGACGAAAGAGATAAAATGAAACCACTTAAAGAATAGTGAGCATGCAGAACGTCATAGTTTGCCTTTTTTATTTTTTTTCTTAAGCTGGGAATATTTTTGAGATAACCCTTAAAACCTTTACCCTGAATGAGGTAGTAATCAACTTGAAATCCTTTTTTTTCGAGTGAAATAGCTTGATTTTTAATCAAAATGCTAGGTTCACCATTGGTTTTATTTCCGCTTCCTACGAAAAGTATCCTCATCTTTTCGTTAAGTTGTAAAATTCCAATGCCGATTCAAGACGTAGATCATAAGATTCATTTGAATTAAAATCACCTTCCTCGAAAACCCATTTCTCATTTAAGTAAAGGTATCGACCAATGATTCCGTCTACCTTCATTTGATAACTGTCAGATTGTCCAAAAATACATTGCATTTCATTAACAAGATATGTTGATGGACTTTTTTCAAACAGATCCACAGCCATGGATTTAAAGTTGAATCGGTCGGTTAATTCTTTTACGAAATCCAATAATTCGAGCGGTGGATTTCCGTAATCTTTTAATAATGAACCACTCGTCATATTTCCAAGTAACATTTTCTTATGGGCAAAAAACGATTCCCCAAGTCTTACAACGCGCCATTCGTATTGATGAGGAATGTATTCTTGCAGCAAAATGAAATCTCGTTGAGCGTCAATCGCACGAGCCTTGTAAATAGCATATTTTTCAATGATTTTTTTTGGCGTCAACATGAGATTAAAAGCACGATTGATTACTTTACCCTTTTTCAAATTTGGCCCAACCCTTTTTTTAGCGCCGTTTCCTTGAAAAGTTCCGCGAATGTATTGAAGCAACTCCTTTTTGTTCTCAATGATGACAACTCCACTTCCCGAAGCTCCAATGTTAGTCTTAGCGACGATCGGATAAATAGTTTGATTGTTAGAAAAAATGATGGCTTCTTCCTCAAAATAAAATACGCTCGTTTTGGGATGAGGTATTTTATTTGCATTTAACCAATAAGAAAAGTACTTTTTATTCTCATAGATTTTTATTTCACTCAAAGATGGAAAGCAAGTTAGTCCGATTTCATTGACAAGAATGTCAAGTCGTTCATCGTATAAAATTTTAAATGGTGTTGTCAAACCGGAAGGTTTAGCTAAAAGAAGATCAGGTTGTTTCTCTTGAATTTCTTCTAACCAATTTTCACGGGTTAAATCCACGACCGAATAAGAAATGTTTTTATTGACACATGACTGAACCCATCTCTCTTCTGAATTTGGAATTTCGTTCTTTAAAATGACTACTTTCATCGTGAGATTAGGTTCGATTTTAATAGCATGTCAAAAAAAATTGGATTGGAAAACTTGTGCCAATATCCTTCATTCGTTTCGTGATTTCCATTCTCTAAGGCTTTAAAATAGTTCTCCTTATCGAAAATTTCCCAAACCTCGTCGGAAATCTCATTTGCCTTCCTCTTGACAAATTGAATATACCAATCATCGTATTTAAATGATGGATAATTTTTTATTTTTTTAAATGTTTTATTGTAAAATCGAATCAATGCATAATACCATGTACCTTTCTGGTAATCGGATGGTTTGTATCCGTTTGACAATGGTATGTCCATTAATGCCGGCTCGAAATACTTCAAAAGCAGACAGTAAAGTTCAGGGTGGTTTAACTTGGAAATTTTACTATTCGAACGACGCGTATAATGAAAGCGAGTTTTGATCAGAACTTCCTGAAACTCATTTGTCATATAAACAGGAACCACTTCAGGAACAAATGTTTTAAAGATTTCAATATCTTGGCGATGATGAATATTAGCGATCAGGTCGTATAGAAAATAAAAGGTGCTTTCTTTTCTTGAATCGGACATCCAAGGCAATTTTGAAATTTCTTTTTGAATTAAGTTTAATTCTATCTCACTAGGTGTTTGTATGAAATAATCGAATACTGTTTTTTTACAACTTTTTTTTGTCGAATCTTCGTAAAATTGATTGAAATAGGGAGATGTAAAATAATTATTGAGTGAAAGTCCTCTGATTGATTCACCGCCAAAGTGTCCTGTGAATAAGATTTTTATTGGATTTTCAGAAGTAAATTCATGAATGGCTGCTGTTCGATGTGCGCGATGGAAATGGGCTTCTCCTTTGCCTCTCGCAATGGTTTCGTTTACCCACTTCTCATACCAATCGACATCAATCTTGTCTTTTACAACATGAACAAATTTCAAATTGAATTTCTCGCATATGTGTTTCGAAATAATAATGTCTCGGTTGCGCGGATCTCCATAGGTGAAACAAATGGGTTTTTTTTTCAAATAAAGTAAAACAGATAGAATTAAACGAGAATCAAA
>JBILIY010000323.1:0-2761 GCA_044368815.1 Crocinitomicaceae bacterium | reverse complement strand
GCATTTAATGCGAATTCAGTGATTTCATCGTCTATTCTACCTGAACCCTTAATTTGAGCGAAATCCCGAACTCGTCTCAAAAGCGCATTTGCAATTCGTGGTGTTCCGCGACTTCTACTCGCAATTTTGAATGCAGCATCTTCATCGATTTCAATATTTAGCAATCCTGCGCTCCGCTCGACAATCATCGTAAGGGTTTTAGCATCATAATATTCCAAGCGCGAATTGATTCCAAACCTGGCCCTTAAAGGTGAAGTTAAAAGTCCTGAACGAGTAGTGGCTCCAATTAAGGTAAACGGATTTAAATCAATCTGAATGCTTCGTGCGTTGGGTCCTGTATCAATTAAAATATCAATGACATAATCCTCCATCGCAGAGTAAAGATATTCCTCAACAACTGGGCTCAAACGATGAATTTCATCGATAAACAAAACATCACCATCTCCAAGATTAGTGAGTAACCCAGCTAAATCACCTGGTTTATCAAGAACAGGACCGCTCGTTACTTTGAAGCCAACACCTAACTCATTTGCGATAATACTTGCTAAGGTCGTTTTTCCAAGACCCGGAGGCCCGTGTAACAGAACGTGATCCAAAGGTTCTTTTCGGAATTTAGCAGCTTGAACAAAAACATGTAGGTTTTGCACAACCGGATCTTGTCCAGAAAAATCTGACAAATATTTTGGACGCAAGACTTTGTCATATTCCTGTTCACCGCCATTTTGGGCTTCTTCCCGATAGTCAAATGAATCGTCCAAGTTGTTTGCTTTTCATAATAGCAAAAATAACAAGACTTTGTTTTAAAAGCCGTTATTCCGTAAACAATTGAACTCAAAAAGCATCTTTTTTTGTTTTTTCACGTTATAAAAGCTAAATTTGTTTACTAATAAAATTTATAATGCGTAAAGGTTTACTATTTTTTCAGTTAATTGCTGTGTTTTTTGTGATTAGCTCATGCATTCAACACGAAGTAATTCCAGCTCCAACTAGCACTGTTGATTTGAATTGTAATTTTGTTGGTTATGTGAATGGGACTCAAACCGAGTTGACTCAAAACGTTCTTGGTTACAATGCAAAACCGGACAATGTAAAATACATTTATGCAGCTCCGCTTCTTTCTAGAATGATTTACACTTCTGAAATAAAGTCAACTTATCAATCACAATCATTCAAGATATCTCTAGCGCCTCATTTATGGGATGCTACAGTTGCAACTGAGCCAACTTTAACCATGTTCAATGACTTTCATTCTACGAATTCTGGTATTGCAATTCCATTTAAAGATTTTTCTACAATGGTAAATGCGAATCCTGCAGTTCTTGGTTTACAAGTGGAATATACAGATAACAATGGCGTTCTTTGGAAATCTAAAGAGACAGATCCTGGTCAAACTGCTACATTTACAATTCTAAATCAAGATTCAGATAATACGGGTGATTATTCAATTTTTGAATGTACATTTTCCTGTTTAGTGTGGACGTATGACGTTCAATTGGGTGTAGATGTCTCAATTCCGATATCCAATGCTAAATTCAAAGGCTGGTTTAAAAGATAGTCTTTGTTTTTTCAAAATAGATGAGTGAATCTCTAAAAATAGCGATAATCGGAGATTACAATTTTACGTATAACTCCCATCACGCGACTAATCTTTCGCTCGATCACGCAAGCGATTTCTTGGAAATCGAAATCAACTATTATTGGATTAAAATAAATGAGGCAATTCAATATAAACCGATCTATTTTGATCAATTTGATGGTATTTGGATGGCTCCTGGACCATTTCAGAATCCGTTCTACTTAAACGGTATTTTCAAATTATTACTGGAACATAAATCTCCTGTTTTAGTAACGGGTGAAGCGTTTAAAACATTCATAGAATTTCTAATTGCAGTCAATCAGCTTAATCCATATTCTGAAAAATTAATCTCTGAGAATTTAGTTGCTGGTAATAGTTTCGAACGTGTTACAATTAACCCTTTGTCAAGTAACTTAGAGAAACTATATGACAATTTTAGCAACATTGAATTAACCTCATCACGCTTTAGTTTGTACCCCCAGTTGATTGAACAGCTTAAGAATAAATTCATTGATATTGAGGCCATTAATCAGTTTGATGATCCTGAAATTGTCAGCCTCGTTAATCACGATTTTTTCTTCGCTTGCGCATTTTGCCCCCAAATTTCATCAACAAGGGATATTCCCCATCCGCTCATATACACATTTCTAAAAGCTGCAGAAGAAATTCGAGTTTCAAACACTTAGCAGCGAACCTGTCTCCGTATAATAAAGGAACAATTTTATCGGTTTATCAAACATCTCACTAAGCGCGTTGTGATAACCCATCAGTTGGGGTTGGTGACGATCACTTTGTTTGCCCGTTTTGAAATCAAAAACGATTAGTTCGTTCTCCTTGATTAAAATTTTATCTGGGCGTTTATCTGAATCACCTGGAATCAATATCAATTGCTCATTAATAATTTCCTCAACATCTTCAAATAGAGATGCTGATTGGTTAAAAAACTCTTTGGCTTTCTCTATCAATTCTGCTTGAAATTCGGGATCAATTTCTCCACTTCGAATCAGTTCGAGTAAATTAGTTTCAATCGTCGATTCTGAATCACAACGAGCCATAAGAGCATGAAAATAATTTCCGAAACGTTGTTCCTTGATAAGTTCGTCCTTTTCTGAATCTGAAATTTTCCGAAAAACAACATCTGGATACCAAAGTCGCTGATTGAGCTCTTGTGGAATGTAAAACGTT
>JBILIY010000322.1:0-2762 GCA_044368815.1 Crocinitomicaceae bacterium | reverse complement strand
AATTGGAGGATTTATTTATTTTTATTTTTGGTCAACACTCACATCTATTAACTTTTTAAATGATAGGAAAATACAAGGACTAATTGGCGATAAAAAATCGTTGTTGATAGCAGGAGGAGCAATAACATTCTTAGGATTAATTCTATTCGCTTTTCCATCAATATCAGGATCATTCTTGCGTTCCGATGAAATTCAACAATTCAGCCAAGCAACCAAAGGAGTTACAGATGTTCAAAACCTTTCTTTTATAAATGGACTTAGATCGGAATTGATTAAGGTTCGAACAGATATTTACAGAGCTGAGCTAGGCAGAACATTATTTTTAGCATTATTAGCAATGGGAATCATATTGATTTCAGTTTACACGAAAATTTCAAGGTACATTGTTATTGCTTTTGCCTTCATTTGCATTGCAGCTGACAATATTGGCGTATCTAAGCGCTATTTGAATAACGAGGAAACGGAGGGAATCTATACAAGCTATGAAGAGCAAAATGCCTCTATCCTACCTACAATTCCACAGCAAGCTGACTTAACAATATTGCAAGAAGAACAAGCTAATGTTCCAAACTTCGCCTCAAAAGTTGAGAATTTCAAGTCCAAATTAAGGAATACGAGTGAGTTTGAGTCACTTTCAGACGACAACTTATTGAGTCAACTAGCCGCTTTTAGTGTTTTAAGTTTGAATACCAACTACCGCGTCCTTAATTTTTCCGGGCCTTTCAATGAAACGAATACAAGCTATTTTCACAAAAGTATTGGCGGTTATCACGGTGCAAAATTAAAACGCTATCAGGAACTAATCGATTTCTACCTAGCGGACGAAATTAATGTTATAAATCAAGAAATCAGTGCGGTTAAAAACGTGAAACTTCGCGAATACGCATCAACGATGAATATTTCAAAGGAACAAGCGCAAAGTGTTTTCGACTCTATTCAGATTAAAGAATTGCCTGTTCAAAATGCAAACTTGATGAATATGCTTAACGTTAAATACATTCACATTGACAAAACCAAAAAATCCGTAAAAAACACGAACGCTTTTGGCAATGCGTGGTTCGTTCAAAAAATCGTTCGAGTCAAATCTGCAAATGAAGAAATGTTGGCTTTGAGTAAAAATGATCTTAAAAAAACGGCAATTATTCATCAAGAATTTAAAAATGTAAATTCATTAACAAAAACGGATTCAAATGCCCAAATTAAACTTATTAAATACGACCTACGGGAAATGACTTACAAGTCAACTAATTCTGTCGAAGCTGCGGCGATTTTCAGTGAAATTTATTATCCTGAAGGCTGGAATTGCTATATAGATGGTAAAAACGTTGAAAACTTTAGAGCTAATTACGTTTTACGTGGAACAATTATTCCTTCGGGTTCACATACAATTACATGGAAATTTGAGCCTAAATCATTTGAAAAATCAAGCACGTGGAGTTTAATCGGATCCATACTTACCTTGATTGTTTTTATTGGCGTTTGTAGTTTGGAAATCAAAAATTTTAGTTTTGATCAAGTCAGAAAGGATTAAAAATTAAACTCGAAAAAACTTTTCAATTAGGTAACTATTATTGACCGATGATATCTGAACAAAAACGTCAAAATTGGTATGTGGTAAAAACAAATCCGAGGGCTGAAAAAAAAGTACTGGATCGAATACGTTTATTAGGAATTGAAGCATATCTTCCTTTGGTTCAGACCATCCGTCAATGGAGCGATAGAAAGAAGAAAATTGAAATACCATTAATAAGTTCTACATTATTCATCCATTGTTTTGAAAATGAACTTGCGAAAATGTATGATGTTCAGGGATTTCATTCCTTTCTTTATTATTTAAAAAAACCAGCAATTGTTCGAGATTTTGAAATAAACAATTTGAAGATTTTGCTCAAGCAACAAACAGATTATGAATTAGCAGAATTTGAAAACATTACGAAAGGTGATAAAGTTGAGGTAATTCGCGGTCCTTTTCAAGGATTAATCGCAACCTCAATTGAAATCGATCGTACACATAAATTGATTGTTGAGATTGAAGGAATTGAACAGAAGTTTATTGTTCACGTGCCTAGGTCTTTTGTAAAAAAAATAAGAACGTAAATCGTTCACAACTAAATAAATTGAGAATCCCTTAACTTATAATGGGACTCACCATTGGCGAAGCCATATACTTTTGAATCATGAAAAAAAGAATTTTAGTAACAGGAGGAGCTGGTTTTATAGGTTCAAACACATGTGAAAGTTTAATTTCAGAGGGACACGAAGTTATTTGTTTGGATAATTTCATTACTGGAAGAAGTAACATAAAAGAACTTTTGAAGTCTCCAAATTTTCATTTAATTGAAGGAGATATTCGAAATCTAGAAGATTGCAGAAAAGCTGTTTCGAATATCGATGTTGTTCTGCATCTCGCTGCTCTCGGTTCGGTTCCAAGATCCATCGCTGATCCAATTACAACCAATGACATTAATATCAATGGTTTTCTTAATATGATCGTAGCGACGAGAGACGCCGGAATTAAAAGATTTGTCTACGCTGCAAGTTCTTCCACTTATGGCGATTCTGAAAGCTTACCAAAAGTAGAAGACAAAATTGGGAAACCACTATCTCCATATGCAATAACGAAATATGTAGGAGAATTATATGCAGACGTTTTTGCGAAAACATATGGAATGGAGTGTATAGGGTTAAGGTATTTTAATGTTTTCGGAAGAAGACAAGACCCCGCAGGTGCTTACGCAGCTGTAATTCCTAAATTTGTAGAC
>JBILIY010000321.1:0-2768 GCA_044368815.1 Crocinitomicaceae bacterium | reverse complement strand
AGCGACAAGTCCGGCTGCAAGATCTTCCCCATCTCCTGTCATTCTTTCTACACGAGAATTACTATTAGGGCTAATTGGTAAGATCGACTCCTCTTCTTCTACACCAATTTCAAACTCAAAATCAGATTCGGTTTGTGATTTCAAATCTGTTGGTTCTTCCTTTATGGTGACAATTAACTCGCTCTCATCAAATTCGTCATCTTCTTCTTCTTCATCATTCTTTGAAAAATCTACAGGTTCAGAAAGGATATCCTCCATTATCTGATCTTCGCGAATCGGGTTTATTACATGAATATCGTCAATACGATCATCTTTCTCTTCTAAATCGACAGCTTCCTGAACGACTTCTTTTTCTTTTGTGGCAAAAAGATAAGCAAAAATAGCTCTATAATTTGGGCTAAAAAGTAAAGTTGTAATTACGAAAAAAGTAACCAATATCAATATTAGTGTTCCAAATTGACCCAACGCAAGAACCAACCATTCGTTCAAATAATATCCGAATGTGCCGCCTAAATAGTTGACGTTGCTCGCGAAAAACCCAAGAAAAAGTGAACCCCAAAGCATGTATGAGAACACCACAATAAATGATCTTAAAATTGGAAAAAGGGCAACATCAAACAAAATCTTAAATCCTGAAACAAACATCAGGAAACAAATACCAAAAGAAGTAAGTCCGAAAAGCTTGTAAATCAATAAATGTGAAGTCCAAGCACCGAATTTCCCCAACCAATTTTCAACGGCTGGAGTTTTGCTATCGAACAAAAATTCGAAAAATGAACGATCCAAAAGCTTATCCTGATCAACTTCCCAGGTAAAAAGATAAGAAACGCAAGCCAAAAACAAATAAATGGACAAAAGTGAAAGTATCGATCCAAAAATAACTTTAAGTTTCCCTTTATCGATTTTCTCAATAAAAGAAACTCGAGTTGGTGGTAGAACTTTTTTTTCTTTCTTATCCTCTTGTTTCGCTTTCGTTTTCGTGTTGGAATCAGCAGGCTTTCGCTCACTCTTGGGTATGAATTCGTTATCTTCCATTTTTAGCTTTGGGTATCATACGAAATTAAACGAAACTTGCTTGCTGGCTTACAACGAAAGCAATATGTTTAAACAAAGAAATGTTAGTTATGAAGTAGTGTTAGTCCCCATTTTCGTAGAGTCGAGAAAATTCCTCCGTGAATTCATCAAACGTTACTATCTTATATTCTTTTCCAAACGAAAAAAGTGCAATCGGAGGGTCGGAATTCTTTATAGATTTCAATACATATTTGTAAAGACCATGATCTGTTGGCACATAATAAACGACTGGCAAACCAGGTAATCGTGTAAATGCGTTGGCGTATTTCGCTGGGATCTTCTTGTAAAAATAAAATGTCAACTCATTTTTAATTTCTCTTTGTTTTACCTTTACTTTTCGAGCCATCAATCCCCCTACTTTTTTGAAAACAAATGACTTTTTAAATGAATAATCGAGTGATGTATCATTTGAAAGTTCTTCATTCATGCGAATCGCGAATTTTTGTTTTTCAGTATCGATTAACAGATATGACTTTCCCCGTCTCAAGTGCTTAATCAATTCTTGTTTTCCAGTTTCAGAATTAAAATTAACGATACGAATTAAACTATCTCGAGCATAAACAATCATTTCTGCCTTAACCGAATCCTTTTGATCTACCCGTTCAATCGAATAGGTTAGTTCTCCGGAAAAAGGTTTCTGTTTTTGGGAATGAATGTCATGAAAACAAAAAAGACAAAGGATTAAAAATAATAACGTTTGAAACCCTTTGTCCATATGAATTTTAATTTGTGGAGAAGATCGGGCTCGAACCGACGACCTCTTGACTGCCAGTCAAGCGCTCTAGCCAACTGAGCTACATCCCCGAAAGTTAAGTCAAAGATATAAAAAAATAGATTGTTTGATTTACTCCATTTAATAGTTTTAATTTTGTACTACATTCCAAACGGAATTATTTATGAGCAAGAATTTACGAATTATTATCAATCCATCAGAACTGGGAGCAGGAACACGTGGAGCCTCACTTGGGCCAAATGCAATATTTGCTGCTGCACGTAACAAAAAATCTAAACTTTTTGAAAATCGTGAAATCCACAATATCCCCGACCAAAACCACCTTTTGGACAAACCAAATGTAACTTCATTCGCTAAAAATATTGATGGCATCATTAACGTTTTCTCATCAGTAAATCAGGAAATTATTAAGTCATTATCAAGCGGAGATTTCCCATTAATAATTGCAGGTGACCATAGTTCAGCAGGCGCAACTGTTGCATCAATTTCAGCCTTTTATCCAACTAAAAAAATTGGTGTTTTGTGGATTGATGCGCATGCAGATTTACATACGCCTTATACAACACCATCGGGTAATATGCATGGTATGCCATTGGCGACAGCTTTAGGTAATGATAACATAGATTGTAAAAAAAATGACCTTGATGAGTTAACCATTGAAAAATGGAATAAACTTAAATCAAGTTCGTTACAACCGAATAACCTAATCTACATTGCTGTTCGCGACACAGAAAAAGAAGAAGATTTTCTAATTCAAAAACTAAACATAAAAAACTATACAGTTCAAGATGTTCGGCAATTGGGAATTCAAAATGTAATCACTGAATTGAAGAAAAAATTCGATGAGGTTGATTATCTTTATGTTTCATTCGATGTCGATTCAATGGATCCGGAGCTTACATCTCACGGAACCGGAACTCCCGTCCCAAATGGACTATCACCAGAAGAAGCAAAAGAGATA
>JBILIY010000319.1:0-2773 GCA_044368815.1 Crocinitomicaceae bacterium | reverse complement strand
TATTCATTTCTGATACAACCTTTTTTGTGCCTTCAACAGCAAAATCAATTGAGAATTCGAGCTGTTTTATCTTTTTTAATTCCAATAGGCAATTTATGAAGTCAATTGGTCTGTCAATGGTGTGAATCAATTCAATAAAATCACTTGTTTTATCGGCTAAATCAAGTCTTGCGGTGTTCATTGCTATTTCTTCCAATTCCATCTCTGAAATGTTGGGTTTTTCTTTGAGTTTATTATAAATGAAAATGGCATTTTTTCTTAATTCTCGACCATTAAGCGGTTTATCTTCATTTTTATAAATAGAAGGAATCCAATATTTAATTTGTTTAACGTAGTGTGAATTGAGTCGTTCGTCTAAAAAGAAATTATTAATTTGAGTAATCGATTCAGTGAGTTCCTTTGTGCCGGCAAAAATTACGCCTAACGGAGTATTGAGTTCATGTGCAACAGAGGAAATAGTTTGAGAGAAAATAGAACGTTTTTCTAAATTATCTATTTGCCTATTTAATTTTTGATTTTCAATTACGACATTATTAATTTTTCGTTGGGCTAGGTACTTTTGATAAAGTAAGTAAACAAGGATAAAAAATAAAATAGTCAGGACAATTCCAATCCAAATGATATTTTTAGTTCTTGCCTTTTGTTTTTGTAACTGAAATTCTTTTTCATTCTGTATTTTTTTGTTTTTTAATTCGTTAAGCTCGTATTTGCGTTCAAGTTCATTTCGGATGATTAATTTGGATTTATCGATATCCAGCAAACTATCTTTCAGTAAATGATATGTTTTTAAGGACGTTAAAGCTTTATCTTTAGATCCGTTCTTTTCGTAAATTTTACTTAAAATCAGATTTCCATCTCGAATTAGGTGTATCAATCCGAATTTTTTTGAAATGTTCAACGATTCATTGGCAATGGATAAGGCCTCATCGATTTTATCTTGATTCAAAAGTATTGTCGACTTAATTACCAATGAATTGCCAATTCCTTCGTTTTCCTGAATAGCGTTCCTAAGATTTAAGCTACTATCAATATGAGAAATTGCTAAATCATATTTTTTAGTGGCATTGTAAATTTGAGCCAAATGATGATGTATTTCGGCTATTCTATAATTGATTCCTAATTTTCCAGCGATAGAAAGTGCTTTCTTTTGGTAATATAGTGCTTTCTTATAATCTGCTTCCAAAAAATAGATGTCGCCGATATTTGTCAAACGTCCACTTATACATTGTAAATCAACAATTTCGTTGCATATTTTTAGGCTTTTATTTTCGAATTCAAATCGTTTTTTTGAGTCATTTAATTCGGTATAAACCTTATTCATATTCAAGTATGAATTAGCAAGTCCTCTTTTATCACCAATTTCAAGTCGGACGATAATACTTTTATTTAAAAGTTCGATGGCTTCAGAGTATCTTCCTTCGTGCGAATAACAAAGTCCCAAAAAGGAGGCTGTGGCACCTAAACTGATTTTATCTTTTAATTTCTCACTTATCCTTTTTGAATTAATCAAATAATTAACAGCTTTTTTGAATTCTCCAGTTTCAGATTTAAATACTCCTAAATAATAGTAACAAGATCCAAGTTGATATTTATTATTTGAACTTTTAGCAAGACGAGCTGCCATTTCAACAAGTTTCAGCGCATTTTTATTGTCTCCTAATGCCGAAATAGCTTTTGCTTTATAGTTTATTGCTCGAATGTAATAACCACTTTCTTTATTCGATTTCAATGCATTCAAGACAGAATCACATAAATCTGAAGAAACTTGATAGTTACTTTTAATATATTCTATAACTGATGAATAAGTCCATAGTGCCGGTTTTAATCGTTGGTTTAAACTATTATTTTGAATTAGTTTACCAGCAGATTCATAGTCACTTAAAATGATGAATTCATGAATTTTTTGAAGTTGATTTTGTTCATTTTTTTCCTTGGTAAAAGATTTAATTAAAAAATCAAATTCGGCTTGGTTAATTTTTTGTCCGAACGCAAACGAGAATAAAAATAGCAGGCTTATTAAAAGAAATGAAGATTTATGTAACATCAGGTTTTGCAAAGATATGTACTTAAAATCAAATGTTTAATACCAATGTATTGATTTTAATTATTGGTTAAGATCTCTTTTATTAATCCCATCACAAATTCCAATTGCTCTTCTTTTGAAAGATTGGAATTGTCAATAACAATTGCATCCGAAACCTGTATTAAAGGACTAATTTCACGATTAGAATCGATAAAGTCTCGTTCCTTAAGATTAGCACGAACTTCTTCAATAGAACTTAAAATGCCTTTTCTTGTCAATTCATCAAATCTACGTTTCACACGTACTTCTTCATTCGCAGTTACGAAGAGTTTCAATTCTGCATTTGGGAAAACAACCGAACCGATATCTCGGCCATCCATAATTATTCCTCCGAATTCCCCCATTTTTTGTTGTTCGGAAACTAGTTTTTCACGAACCTCGCCAATGGTTGCAATTTTTGAAACTATTTCCGCGACCTCGTTTTTTCGGATTTCGACTGAAACATCTACTTCGTTGAGAAACAAATGGGATTCTTCTTGAATTCGTTTGAATTCAAGATCAATTTTCAGTAATGCCTTTTTTATTTCTTCTAGTTTAGGAATCCCATTCTCAATTAAATTATTTCGCAAACAGAATAACGAGACACCCCGATACATCGCCCCCGAATCAATGAAAATATAATCAAGCCTTTCAGCTAGATCTTTTGCCAGTGTGCTTTTTCCACAGGCGGAATATCCATCAATTGCGATC
>JBILIY010000023.1:0-9346 GCA_044368815.1 Crocinitomicaceae bacterium | reverse complement strand
TAAATCATTGGTGCATTTTTTTAATGATACAGGTATAATCAGTAATAATTACATCCATTCTGAATTTTTAATTGTTAAAGATTTAATCAAGTATTTAGATGATAATGAATTAATTGACTTCGTTCTTGGTACAGGAAATCCAAAAACAAGGAAGTATTTTTTCGAGTTGATTACTTCAACTGCGAAGGCAAAACATGTAAGAATTGTTTCAAGTTTCGCTCGAATTAGTAGAATTAATGTTGAAATAGCACCAGCTGTTTCGATAATGGCTGGTGCTATAATAATGGGCAATGTTAAAATTGGTATTGGTGCTCTCATAAATTGTAATTCATCTATAGGACATGATTCCGTAATTGGAGAATTTGTTGAGGTTTGCCCTGGTGTTGTTATGGCTGGAAATTGTAAAATTGGAGCCGGTACATTCATCGGATCCGGTGCAGTCATATTTCCTGGTATCGAAATAGGACAAAATTGCATTATTGGTGCAGGAACAGTAGTTACAAAAGATGTAGCTAACAATATGAAAGTAATCGGTAACCCCGGAATCGCAAATAAGATTCAGTAATGTCAACCGTTCATATTTTTATTCATGCAAATGGTGTTTTTGTAAAAAAAACCTTCGAATATGTTCAGAAGATTGAAACGAACCAGCATTATTTTTTCATTGAAAATGGAAAAACAAATGAAATACCATCAAATTGCTTAATCCCATCGAAAGAGTCATTAGAGCTTTTAATTAAAAATGGTGAAATTTCCAATGTTGTATTTCATAGCCTTAATTATTTCCAATTTCATTGGCTGATTTCATTAAAAAATAGATTTCCAAAAATCAAATTGATTTGGATGTTTTGGAGTTTCGAGTTTTATCAATTATCCTTCAATGTTAAATCATTATATGGCCCTTTCAGCAGCAAATTCATGTTCAGAAAAAGAGTGTTTAATTTTCTTGATAATATATTGAATTTTTTCAAAAAGAAATCATTAACTCTTTTTCCGATTACTAAAAAAAGATATAATTCCATTATTAGTCAGATTGATTGCTTTTGTAGTCTGAATGAAGTTGATTACAAGTTCATTTATGGCGAAAATAGTCCAGTAAAGTACCATTTTATGCCTTATTTGGATTCGTCTGATTTACATATTCAAGAGAACTCGAATGCCAATAAAAATCGTGTTATGATTGGTCACAATGGTTCGCCATTACTCAACCATTTCGAGGTGTTGAGTCAATTAAACAATCTGTCGATTAAAGATGAAATAATTATTCCATTAAGCTATGGAAAGAAAGCCTACATTAAGAAATTGAAAAGTGAATTTCATCAGTTCAAAAATTTAAAAATCCAAACCTTAGAAAAACCACTTCCATTAAACGATTATTACAACTACATTTCTGATGTCGAGTTTTTTGTTCTAAATAGTTATTGTCAGCAAGGTTTAGGTAACATAATTTATTTTTTATTTAATTTCAGCACTGTTTATTTATCAGAAAAATCGAGTAGTTATCATTTTTTTAAAAATTTAGGATTTGAGATTAGATCAACAGAAGAGCTTTTGAATGGGAGAAAATTAATCAGGATTTCAGATGAGGAAAAGAAAAAAAATCACGAATTAATTCAAGTACATTTCAATAAACAAAAAGTCATTCATCAATGGTCTGAAATCTTGAGTGAATAGTAAGCTGTAAATTACAATGTGTAGGAATCGCGATAATTTTTAGTGTTATTTATCAATTAGGGCTGCTCGAATATCATCCGAGATAATTCCATTCGGATTTTTATTAAATGCTTCTCGATTTCCTTTAGGGGATCGAATATCGAAAAGGTAAACTTCTCTTCCAAGAGATTGTATCATCTCGACTTGATATTTTTCAATGGCCTTGTTACGAATTACGATTCCGCTTAATTTTGAATTTCCCATTAATAAATTATATCCCTCTGAAAAGTTATCTGTACTATAATATACTTGATAAAATTCGTCTAAGCTTTCTATCCAATTTATATCTGATAAAATTACAAGTACATTGGAAGGATTGTTGCCAAATAGTGTTGAAAGACTTTCCTGAAATTGAATTGAATTAACTACATTGTTTGAACATGCATTTCTGTTTTTTATGTCTAAGATGATTTTTTGATTTTCGTTGATTAGGGTAGTGATTTGATCTAATTTGACCAATTTTTCTTTCTTTAACGTTTTGTAATATCCTTCTTCCATCTGAGAAGTCGACATATCGTTTATGCAACCATTAAGAGACGAAATGTTGTCTAAAAATTCATCGTGGTAAAGCCAAAGCCCACCATCTCTATCCATTTGCACATCTATCTCAACTCCATCCGAATTTGGAAGCGCTAAACATAATTCAACGGCCTCTTTTGAATTATCGTGATACAAGGAATTTTCCATTGAAAGCCCCATTCCAGCATGACCAAAAACACGAACAGAATTATAATTATTTTTTGTGCAAGAAAAAAGGACGAGAAGTACGAATACCTTAAACGTGCATCGCATAGCAAATGCCTATTTTGAAACAGTAATTATAAGCTTTGGAGACAATTTTTCCGTCGTTCGACCGAAATGATTCAAACATTATTCCATATCCACCTTGATGAAAAAACTTCCATTTCCGGCCAAGGCAAAATTGATAAGCTAACAGAATATCCCCGTATCTAAATGGTGTTTGTATCTTGTAAGTTGTTCCTGAAAGAATAATGCCAGGCCCAAAAACAATTCCATTCTTTCTATTAACTTCTTGTTGAATAATATTATAAAATGTAGTTAATTCAAGATGAGGTGAAAACGATTGCTGGAAGAATGTTTTTTCAACTCCAATTCCAACTTCGGCTCCAACTTCAAAATAGTTGACACGCGTTTTTACACCAAAATTCCAAAAGTAATCCATGCGCTGTTTGGTGATACTTGAGTTTAGAATCAAATTGGTTTTTCTAGTCATCAAACTTTGAGAAAAGCAATTATTACATCCCAAAATTAATGTTAGAACAAGCAATCTCATTAACTAAATTTTGGGCATTTTTTACATGCGTTCCCTTTTTTCTTATACTTCTTACAGCATTTTGATTTCTTGCATTCAATTGCGGTATGAATTATCCAAGGGCATGTGTTTTCTTCGATGAATTGAGCAGAATCCTTATTCATTATTTAGAATTATTCTAAACACATATACAATTTTTTCGATTTAAATTGAATTATGAGCAAAAAAAAGCCGCACTCGTGCGGCTTTTTTTTGTGTATTTTTATTTATACCAACCCTTGATCAATCATAGAGTCGGCTACTTTAACAAAACCAGCCACGTTAGCTCCTTTAACGTAGTCTATCGATCCGTCTTCGTTTTTACCATATTTCACACATGCTTCGTGAATTGAAACCATGATTCCGTGAAGTCGTTGATCTACTTCTTCTCTCGACCAAGACAATCTAAGAGAGTTTTGAGACATTTCAAGTCCCGACGTAGCAACACCACCTGCATTTGATGCTTTACCAGGAGAGAATAATACTCCCGCCTTTTGGAAGGCAGCGATGGCTTCAGGAGTAGAAGGCATATTAGCACCTTCAGCTACACATTTAACACCATTGGAAACCAATACATTCGCTTCTTCTCCATTAAGTTCGTTTTGAGTTGCACAAGGAAGTGCGATGTCTACGTTCACTTCCCATGGTTTTTTTCCAGCAACAAATTTCGCATTCGGGAATTTAACGGCATATTCAGATATGCGACCTCTTTTAACGTTTTTCAATTCCATCACCCAGGCCAACTTTTCTGCATCAATCCCTTCTGAATCATAAATATATCCTTCTGAATCAGATAGAGTTACCACTTTAGCTCCGAGTTGTGTAGCTTTTTCACAAGCGAATTGCGCCACATTTCCTGAACCTGAAACTGCTACAACTTTTCCTTGGAACGAATCATTTTTGGTCGCTAACATTTCTTTTGCAAAGTATACTGTTCCATATCCTGTTGCTTCAGGACGAATCAGTGATCCTCCCCAGTTTCTTGCTTTTCCAGTTAATACTCCCGTAAATTCATTACGAAGTCTTTTGTATTGACCAAACATATAACCAATTTCTCTTCCTCCAACACCAATGTCTCCAGCAGGAACATCTGTGTCAGCCCCTATATGACGAGCTAATTCAGTCATGAACGATTGACAAAATTTCATTACTTCGTTATCAGACTTTCCTTTAGGATCAAAATCAGATCCACCTTTTCCTCCACCCATTGGTAAAGTCGTCAAAGAATTTTTAAATATTTGCTCGAATCCTAAAAATTTTAGAATTGATAAATTAACGGAAGGGTGGAAGCGAAGTCCTCCTTTGTATGGGCCAATTGCTGAATTAAACTCTACTCTATAACCACGGTTTACTTGAATGTTACCTTGATCGTCCAACCAAGGAACTCGGAAAATAATTGTTCTTTCAGGCTCAATAATTCTATCAAGAATTTTCGCTACTTTGTATTTTGGATTTGCTTCAATGAATGGGATTACGGTCTCCGCTACTTCCTGCACTGCCTGAATGAATTCAGGTTCATGACCATTCTTTTCTTTTACTCGAGACATGAAAGATTCTATCTCTGCGTGAAATTTATTCGACATGTTGATGTTTTTTTAAGTTAACAGGGACAAAATTAATTAAGTTTTCTTTCATGCAACATTCTGAATTACAAATGTTGTTAGTGTCAAAATGACATTTTTTAAATCTAAAAATTAAAAATCACCATCCTAAATTTATTATATTTGAGGCAACTTTTTGCATAATTTGGACGTTTATGAATAAACTAATTTAAAATATGAAGTTGTTTAATTTATCCATACAATTCTTCTTACTTGCACTAATATTTCAGAATCAATATCTTGCTTCGACAAATGTTCCTTTATGTTTGGGGCAAGACGCAACGATTTGTGCTGGTCAAACAGTGACTATTAACAATTGTAACGGGGGTGCTAACACGAATAATGCTGCTGGAATATTTTTGAATGCTCCAACAAATGTTACACTTTTGGATGATGCTTGGTCGGCTGTAGTTAATTTAGGCTTTACTTTCAGTTTTTATGGTTCAAATTACACGCAATGTGTTATTGGATCTAATGGTTTAATTTCATTTAATACAGCACAAGCAAGTGGGTATTGCCCTTATTCATTGGTAGGTGGACCTTTACCAAATACAGTCATTACTGGTGCAAGAAATTCCGCAATGTTGACTTATCAAGATATGAATCCATCAATAGTGCCAAATCCTCCATTACCTCCACCGTCAGTTCAATATCAAACTGTAGGAGCCGCTCCAAATAGAAAATTTGTAGTGCTCTACAAGGACGTTTATATGTTTAGTTGTACAACACAATGCAATTATATGTCCATAATTTTGTACGAAACTTCAAATATTGTTGAGTATCATATTGGTAACAAACCGCAATGTCTTACCTGGAACAGTGGTTTAGCAATTCAAGGTACTGAAAATAATGCCATGACTGTTGCACATACTACAACAGGTAGGAACAATACAGTTTGGGGTGCAAATCAGGATGGTAGAAGATACACTCCGACTTCGCCGACAAATACAAATGCATACGCAGTTACTCAAATTCCTTATTTAATGGTAAATAGTCCAGGAAGTAATTTCGTTTGGAACGCATGTAATTCGGCGGGAACTGTTTTAGCTACTTTTCCATACAATAATGGGATATTAAATCTTCCCTCAACAAATCCAAATTACGCAATTCCGGCAGGTACTTCAGGATATTTTCTTTCCGGGTCGGCATGTGGAACAAGCATTGGGTCAATTACAAACGACACGACTTGGATTACAGTTGCCAATCCTTCTTTATCTGCAACATCAACTCCCGATATTTGTACTCAAGGATTAGGTTCTGTTACTGCCGTTCCAGGAGCAAACTCACCTGCTCCTTATACGTTCAGTTGGCCAGCACTTGCGTCATCCTCTCAAACTGTTAATAATGTTACAGCTGGAACATACACAGTTTTCATGACTGATGGTAATGGTTGCACTGCCAATGCATCTGTGACTGTTGGTGATACCCCCGCTCAGTTTAGCGCAACAACAACCTTGGTTTCCTGTCCTGGAGGTTCAGATGGTACGGCAACTGCAACAATGACGCCGTCACTTGGCACAGTTACCTATTCATGGAGTGATGGACAAACAACTCAAACGGCAACAAATTTTGCCGCAGGTACTTATACATGCACCGTTACTTCAAGTATCGGTTGTTCAGGGACTGTCACCGCTACCATTGCTGAAATTCCAGACATGGTAATTACTGTTGCTAATCAAACTAATGTGACATGCAATTCAGGCTCGGATGGGACGGCTTCGTTGAATGTTATTCAGGGAACAGCCCCATATTCTTTTGATTGGGACATTTCAAACTCCACGGCTTCATCGGCTACAGATTTGAATGCCAATGTTCATACGGTCACTGTAACTGATGCCAATAATTGTTTACAAACTATTCAAATAACTATTGTAGAGCCAGATCCACTTTCGATAACTTTTATAACACCCGATTCAATGATATGTCCAGGTACCCTTATTACGCTTAATGCCTCAGGAGCAGGTGGTTCTTCACCTTACATTTTCACATGGAATCAAGGAGGTAATACAGTAGGAACAGGAAGCTCATTCGCTGTTGAACCAAATGCCTCAGGAACTCAATATTGTGTAACGCTATCGGAACAATGTGGCTCGCCAACAACTCAAGAATGTATAATTATAACATTTCCAACGGAAATTATTCCTAATGTAGTTCCTGATAAACCGAGAGATTGTATTCCTGGTCAGTTTACTTTTACCAATACATCAACCAATCTTGGCGACATTGCTTCTACGCAATATACTTTTTCAAATGGAAACGTTTATAATTTGACAGGGTCAGAAGATTTAACAGCCGATTTCCCGAATGTCGGAGTTTATGATGTTCAAATGACCGTTACTTCAAATTATGGATGTTTTTACACCGCAAATAAACCCAATATAGTAGAAGTAACACCAGTTCCTACGGCTAATTTTACAGTTTCCAAAAATCCCGCTACTTGGTTTGAAACAACCATACAAACTTCAGATGTATCTGAAGGTAACATCGTTAATTGGAATTGGGTAAGCCCAGGTTCTTCTTCTATTGCAACTGGGGGTGCCAGCGCAATAATAACCTATCCCGAAGGGCAGGTGGGTACTTATCCTATAATGCTTACGGTAACCACAGCTGAAGGATGCTCGGATTCAATAACATTGGAAATTGAAATTGTTCCTGATATTTTACTTTATGTTCCAAATACGTTTACACCTGATAATGACGAACATAATCAAAACTGGTTCATATATGTTGATGGAATTGATTTCGAAAACTTTCAATTGGTATTATACAATCGTTGGGGCGAATTAATATGGGAATCAAAAGATCATAGGGCATCATGGGATGGTACATATAACGGAAGAATTGTGCCTAATGGGACTTACGTTTGGAAAATATCCTACAAAGAAAGAGATAATGACGGTCGAAAATTTCATACGGGTTATATAAATGTCTTAAGATAAACTAAAAGTTCATGTTACTTTTTATGAATTGATTTATAGTGGCCTGCGATTTGTATCCAAATTAAAAGTAAATTCGAATAAAGTTTTAGTTAATGAAAAAGAATATCTTATATTTCGCTTGTTTAGTTTTTACTGTTACAAGTTGCGAAGTTTTGAATGAAGCCTCACAAATGGTTAATGTCAGCAATGGATCTGCTCAAAACGTCGCTCCAAAATTATCAAATGACGAAGTAATTTCAGGTCTCAAAGAGGCTCTGAATGTTGGAATAAAAAATTCGGTATCATTAACCTCAGTTACTGATGGATTTTTGAAGAATACCAACATTAGATTACCTTTTCCTCCTGACGCTCAAAAAGTTAAGGATAAAGCGTTGGAATTAAAATTGGATGGTCAGGTTGAAAAATTTGAAACAACCCTGAATCGTGCAGCAGAGGAAGCAACGAAGGAAGCACTTCCTATTTTCAAGGATGCTATTTTGAATATGAGTGTGCAAGATGGTTTTGCCATTTTAAATGGTGGTGATGGTGCTGCAACGAAATTTTTAAAGGACCAAACTACCTCAAAATTAGTGACAGCATTTAGTCCAAAAGTTAAAGACGCAACATCTAAAGTAAAATTGACTGAGTATTGGAATCCAATCATATCGAAATACAACAATGCCATGACGCTAACTGGCGGTCAAAAATTGAATCCTGATTTAGATGCATACATCACACAAAAGGCTATTGAAGGATTATTCTATATGGTTGAAAAAGAAGAGAATAAAATCAGAAAAGACCCTGCTGCTCGAGTGACTGATATTTTGGTTAAAGTATTTGGCAGCTTGACGAAGTAAATTAAATGCAATTTTTTCCGCCTTCAGAACTTGTTTTATCGGGTAAAAATCAGGTTTACCATCTTGGACTTAAACCTGAAAATTTAGCTGAAAAAGTAATTATTGTTGGTGATCAAGATCGAGTTGAATTAGTTTCGAATTTTTTCGACACCATTGAACATAAGTCCCAACATAGGGAGTTTGTTTGTCGCACTGGGATATATCAAGGAAAAAGGATTTCAATTCTTTCAACTGGAATTGGCACGGATAACATTGATATCGTAATTAATGAGTTAGATGCACTTGTTAATATAGATTTGGATACTCGGATTGAAAAGACACAAAAAAAGTCATTGGAAATCATTCGAATTGGAACTTGCGGAATTCTGCAGTCCGATATTCCCGTTCATAGTTACATTTTATCCAAATATGCTTTAGGATTTGACAATGTTGCTCATTTTTATGATATCACATTTAGTGATGATGAAATAGAATTCAATTCAAGAATTTATAATCATCTCATGCTTCCTAAAACTATTCAAACGTACTTTTCTTCCGCAGACCAAAATTTAGTTGACCGATTGAATTCGGAAATAACAAAGACAGGTATAACTATTACAAGTTCAGGTTTTTATGGGCCTCAAGGAAGAACTTTGCGCATTCCAACTCATTTACGTGATATTCATTTAAAATTAGGATCATTTCAATTCAAAAATGAAAAAATCCTAAACTTTGAGATGGAAAGCTCTGCACTTTTTACTTTAGGAAAACAATTAGGTCATCAATGTGCTACCATTTGCCTTGGTGTTGCCAATCGTCCAAATCTTGAGTTTTCAAAAGGATATGAAAATGAAATGAAAGGGCTAATTAGATACGTTTTGAATCGGATCTAATTTTTCGAAAGGTATTTATCGATTGTAATATGTAAATTAAGACCGCGTAATTTTTCTCCTTGAGCCAAAATAT
>JBILIY010000318.1:0-2786 GCA_044368815.1 Crocinitomicaceae bacterium | reverse complement strand
AACGGAAGGGTTAAATCGTCGTCTAAATCCAATTCGGCATCACGGGTGAATTTAAACGTAAAAGCTGAGACATTTTTTGGTTTAAAAATCCGAAAGATTTCAAATAAGTTTAATCTTATTATATCATCTATTAAAATGACGTCAGTTTTCTCTTTATCAAATAATAGTTTAAATCGGGATGTATCAGTTGGAATTTGAATTAGTGCATATTTAATTTTACCCTTCGAATCCTCAATTTTTACCGCAAGATATATAGCATAGTCTCTCAGTTTTGGAAATGCATTTTTTTTATCTAAAATTATTGGAAAAATGACATGACGAAGTTCATCTTGAAAGTAACTTGTTAGCTCAAATATTTGTTTTTCATTGAGGCTATCTTCATTTATAAAATGAATCCCATTCTGTTTTAATTCAGTGGATATTGCATGAAATGCATCTTCAAACTTTTTTTGCTGTTTTAAAACAACATTTCTTATTTCTTGATAAAGTTCTTGAGCATTGCCTTTAAATCCATAGATGTGTTGTTTTTTCAATAAGGCCATTCTACGAACGTTTGCGACTCGCACGCGATAGAATTCGTCCATATTATTTGAATAGATTCCAAGAAATCTAATTCTTTCAATTAGAGGAACATGAGAATCAGTCGCTTCTTGAAGAACACGTTCGTTAAACGAAAGCCAACTAAGTTCTCTATTTACAGTATGCACCTTCAAAGATGGCATTGAAAAACGAGAATTAAAAGTGAATTGTGTTAATAATATATTAAGATTCTAACCAATTCCAAAGAATGATCAGAATTTTAAAGATTATCTCAATAGATTCAAATGACCAACCGCTGTGCGTTTATCGTCACTATTTAGCGTTTTAAAACGAATTTTCCAAGTGTATACACCATCAGGACATTTTCTTCCATTAAAATAGGTTCCATCCCATCCAGCATTAACATCATGACTTTCCCAGATCAATTCACCCCATCTGTTGTATAAATACAATTCAAAGAAAAATGGATCAAAACCACTGTAAAAGACTACTTGCCAGTTTTGATTGAATTGGTCGTTGTCTGGTGTAAATGTGTTCGGAACCCAAAATATGATTTCGTCTGCCTCAACACAATCTTCAAGAACTGTAACTAAAACAGTATCCGTTCCAGCACATCCAGCATTAGTTGTTCCTTGAACAATGAATTCTGTTTCTCCAACATTTGGTAAATATGGAAAACTATTTTGTAGTCCATTATTCCAGGTATACGTATCCGCACCTGAACCAGTTAACGTAACTTGGTTCCCAACACAAGTTGTAATATCTGGTCCACCATCAACAAGAGGAAAGTCCTCAATTGTAATTGTATAGGAATCTGTGCCTGGACATAGGGGGCCTGGACTCGTATAGGTAATCGTGTATATTCCAGGTGAGGAATTAGATAGGTCAATATTTCCGTTAGTGTTATTTAAGCTTATTCCCGCTCCGCTGGTAAAAGTTCCCCCTTGTGTTCCTGTAACAGAAGCAACAGGATTCGGGTCATTTAAACAAAACAAGTTATCGTTGTATGTCAAATTAGCGGTTTGCGCTCCTGTATAATTGCCACTTATTGTTATTGGGCAACCGTTGGCGTCTTGAACTTGGAACGAATAAGGTCCATTTTGCAGATCACCTATGGTTATAGTACCTCCATTATTTGTTGTGGAATTAACGGCCTGAGCTGATGCAGGAGATATGCTTCCAGTTACAACGCTAAAGTTTGTTCCATTCAATTGCGCTGAACCTCCAGATATTGTGGCTGTAACCGTTCCATTTGCACAATTTTGAGTTTGTGTGGATGTAATTTGTGGAAGATATTGAACCACGATAGGAGTTCCAAGTTCATAACAATCTTGCGCAGGTAAGACAACATAACTATAGATACCATCTTGAAGGCTATACATTGTTAAGGGAACAAGATAAACTGTATTGTTTGTAAATGTGCCTGCAGGGAAAGCGTTTATAAGAGATAAGTTATTTACATCAGAAATGTCAGGAGTATTTCCAACAACACCTAAAAGACACGGATCATCTGGAATTCCGAGTCCTGAAGTTGCACTCTGAGAAGGTGTCAAAGCTACAGATGGAGGACAAGAATAAATCAACCATGCAATTCCAGGATCATAAACTGGTGCAGTTGCGTCATAATTTGGAGAATTTGGGTCAGTGGCACCTATAATTTCAGAAGGTGGAGTCCAGTTGTTATTTGAAACAATATCTAGCGTATCACCAAAACAAATCTTGTTAGTGGAATTCGAATTCCCATTAATATTGGTAATATATGTTCCAACTTCAGCAGGACAAGTACATGAAGGCGGGGCTGTATAATCTAATGTTGCTGTACAAGAAGCATCAGCTGAAAAACTTGCAGTTATTGTACAACTTGCACCGTTCGCATTTCCTGTTAAACTATAATTTTGAGATGTGCCAAAAGGAGCGTTAAATGTTTGTGAACCACCGCAAGAATTTGTAAGTGTTAATGTTCCTGTTGTTGGTGGGTCTGTATAAGAAACAGAACCTGTAATTGTGTAAGAATTGTTTGTTCCATCGCATGCTGAAACTGTCCCTGTTATTCCAGTGAAATTACAAGTTGGACTTACTATTGAACAATCAGTAGCTGCAGTTCCTGCTCCAGAAAAACTAATATTTGTAGGTGAATTTGAAAAATTTGTTATCAAAAGAATATAAACTTGACCCACTTGTGCATTGGTAATATTGGCTGTTTCTGTCGCTGCTCCCGAAAAACTGCAATCAACAACAGTATTCAT
>JBILIY010000316.1:0-2794 GCA_044368815.1 Crocinitomicaceae bacterium | reverse complement strand
TGAAACATTTTCTGATAAAACGGCTTTATTTTTCGGTGATAAAACCTATTCATATAAAGAATTAAATAAATCGATTGAAGAAATCAGAGGGAATTATGAAAAGTCTGAACGAATCAATGTTTTAATTCTTGAACGCACTAAAGAATCTCTTTGCAAGCTTTTGTTTCACTTAATTGATGGTATTCCTTTTATTCCTGTGGATTCTGAAACGGCAACAGATCGAATTGAACGAATCACGGAAATTTCGAAAAATATAAATTCTGCACAAGCGGAATTTCAAGAACTTCAATATGTCATTGCGACGTCAGGAACTACAGGTATTCCAAAACTAGTTGGAGTTAGAAAAACAGGATATGAATCAGCTGTTCAAGCTTGGGTAGAAGATTATAAAATGAGCCAAGATGATAGCTGTTTGCAAGCTGCATCTTTTTCGTTTGATGTTTCCTTAGGCGATATTGGAAGATGCTTTTTCAATGGTGCGTCATTAGTTTTACTAGACTCATCCGAAAGAAAAGACCCAACGTTGATGTTGGAAAAAATCAAGCAATTTTCAGTTACCGTATTTGAAACAACACCACTAATCACCCGATGGTGGTTAGCCGATGATATAAAATTGACCGAATTTCCTAGTCTGCGACTTTTAATAGTGGGTTCTGATAGTTGGAAAATGGGTGAATTACGTAACTTAATTAAATCAAAATCCAAGAATCAACGCGTTATCAGTTCTTACGGACTTTCCGAGACGACCATCGACAATAGCTTTTTCGATCCAGAAACGGATGATTACATCGAATATCAGGATGACATGATTGTTCCTATCGGAAAGTCAATGAACCATTGTCAGCTTGAAATTTTGGATCCAAACGGACAGCAACTATCAGATGGAATAGAAGGATTCGTTGCAATCTCAGGTCCAGCTGTTGGTTTAGGTTACTTTATTGATGGAATTTGGACAAACGCTCAAAAAGCAACTTGGCAATCCAAGGATCGTGGCGTTTGCGATGAATGGGGCAATTTCCATTTCAAAGGAAGATCCGATAGACAAGTTAAAATTCGTGGTCAACGCATCGAATTGGAAGAAATCGAACGAGTTTTGGCAAGTTTATCTCCTGAACAAAATTGGTTTGTTGTTGATTTTGAGCACGAATTTTCAACTGAAATGGCCGCATTTTTTGTGGGTAATTTAAATGCTGAAGAAATTAACCAGATCAAAACGCGCTTAATCGAAAAATTCCCGTCCTACTTCCTTCCTACTCTATTTGTTGGGTTAGAAAAATTCCCACTCAATACGAACGGTAAAACGGATGCAAGTAAATTGAGAAAAATTGCGATAAAAAACAATTCTTTCAATTCATCCGTGAAGACTGATTCCGAAACGATTGGCAAGTTAATTTATCATTTCAACCAATGTTTTAATCAAGAAATTAAAGCTGAAGATAACTTTTTTCAGTTTGGAAAAAATAGCTTCGATGCGATGCATTTTGTTAGAAGCTGGAATAAACTTTATGACGAGAAAATGGCTGTTCACCAGCTATTTTCCGCTGAAAATTTTGAATCTTTAGCGCGAGTAGTAGATATTCGAAAGGAGATTAAAAATTCTGAGAATGGCATTCAAAAAATATCAAAAGCACAAGAAGCGATTTGGTTTGAGATAAAAAATGGGAATTCTTCGCTTTTCAACTTGCCACATTTCATTGAAATTCCAACGAATTATGAGGGTGAAAAAATCAGATTGGCTTTTGAGCAAACGTTAAAGTCTTGCTCTTCCCTATTCACTCGCTTTGATGAAACTGAGATTGGAGATGTATTCTTGCGCCCATTGGACTCGTCTGATTTTGAGATTCAAACTTTGGAAATCGATGATTTGGAAGGTTTCAAACGAAAGGCATTTTCAAAAGAATTTGATTTTTCAAGTGGTTTGCCTTTCGAAGCTGCTTCCATACATTCTCAGGGTAAGAAAATTCTTTACTTTAACCCACACCATTTAGTATATGATGGCGGTTCAGATGCTCATTTAAGCCATTTGTTTTTAGAATTTTACGAGGGAAGAAAGGCGTCTGAAGAAATTTTGACATCCACCTATCAAAGTGAACCAATTTCTTGGTCAAACTACTTTGAATTAACAACCCCACCTGAGATTTATTTCCACAAAGCGAATACGGAGCTACAACCTTCGTTAATTTTAGGCTGTGACAATATTCAACGTGCGTTAATAAATGATTTGACAATTGCTTATCAATGCACACAAACCACCATTATTTCGCATTTGTTATCAAAAGCTTTGCATTCGATTGGAATTGAAATAAATTGGATTTCGCTTGCCTTGGATCATCGAACACAAGATGCTGTTGGAATGCATATGCGCGCTTATCCTTTTCCTGCTTTCGACTTTGAATTGGAAACAGATGAAAACATCGCAAGACAAAAATGGGCTCTTAGTCAAATTTTCGCCGCAGCAGACGAAAACATAATTTATCCAGATCTTTCGCCAATTGAAGCTTTTCATCAAGTTGGACTCATCATTCAACATCCATTTTTCGTTGAAAATTTAAATCTGGCGAATGAAAAAATAGAATTTGCTAGACCGCGACTTCCTCTCAGTCTTTATGTGGAAGATATTAATGAGCGACTTTTCTTTCGATGGGAATTTGACAACAACCAATTAACGATAGAAAAAATAAAGCAACTTCACCAAACATTTTTTGATTTAGCTGCAGCATTAGTTCAAGGAAATAAATCCGTTCTAAATTTTAAACCTCAGATTGAAAATGAAATGAAAATCGGTGAAATTGAC
>JBILIY010000022.1:0-9387 GCA_044368815.1 Crocinitomicaceae bacterium | reverse complement strand
GACGTAACTGATAATCTAAAAAAAGAAGTTAAAAAGGAATTGCAGAAATTGGAGAAAGACATTGATAAACAAATTGAATCAATCAATGTAAAAACGATGTTAAATGATACCTGGAAAGAATTGAATAAACCAATTTCCATCGATAAGTACGGTTTTTTATATCTGAATCCAAAATCAATTTCGATGAGTCAGTTAGACTTTGAAAACAAGAAAGTAAAACTAGACCTAAATCTAAAAATATCACCATTTGTTTCAACAAACCCAACAGACATTTCCAAGACTTCGCTACCTAATTTGGAAGATTACCACAAAGAGAAAGGCTTGGATATGATTTTGGATATTCGAACCTCATATGATTCTTTGAGCTCATTTGTAAATAAGGCGTTTAAAGGTTATGAATTTGAATTGAAGAATAAGAAAATAACGGTTCGACAATTGGATGTTTTTGGTACACAGGATTCAAAAATGGTTTTAAAAATGACATTCGACGGAGCAAAAAATGGCGTTTTATATTTGATTGGAACACCTAAACTTGACTCTGAAAATCAACGCCTATTTTTAGAGGAGGTTGAATTTGACGTAAAAACGAAGAGTTTGCTTTTGAAGTCCGCAAAATGGCTTTTTAATGATCGCATTATTGAAGAAATAAAAAAGAATGCCATTTTTGATCTTACTCCTATGATTTTTGATGCTAAGAAAACCATCAATAAGGAGCTCAATTCGACAATCACAAAAGGCGTTAAAATGAATGGAGAAATAGAAGATATTTCCATTAAGGATCTTTTTCTTGACTCTAAAAATCTAATTGTTCGAACAAATTTTAAAGGTGAATTGAAACTAAAAATTGAATAGTTCGTTTTCATGGGTTGTGAAACATATTGTTTTTGTCGCCTTTTTAACATTTATTTTTAATGTTATTGCTCAAAAAGCAACATATTCATCTTGCTCTGGACAGGTTTTAGTGAGTGTTAACACCAATTATAAGTTGAATTTTCTCGGGATTAAAGGCGTTGACAAAACAAAGCTCCATGGCTATCTACCAAATGAGTTCGTAACGAAAAATGCAATTTGGATTTGTTATGAACCAGAAAATAATGGAGATCTGAAGGTAAATTGCAAGACACTGATCGGCAGTTTACATTTTGTAATCTTTAAAACAGATGTTTCCGATGCTTGTCATGATATTCAAAACAAAAAAGCTCAGGTTATTTTCAATAAGTCTAATACCAATTGTTCCGAATTTGAAAACGCTAAATTGGAATTAAAGTCAGGATTTAAATACACATTTGTTTTCATCGCAAAGGAGAAAATCAAGGATAATATTGATATCCAATTGGATTATTTGGAAAAAGGCGAAAATGGGGGAGAATTATTAGATACATTAAGTTTGAATTTAGTATATGCGAAAGACAAACCCATTTATTCCATTCACGTTTTGGATGAATTCACAAAAAAACCAGTCAAATCAAGAATCGTAATATCAAACACGGTGGATTTAGATGGTACTTACACCGCAAGTGATTTATTCTTGAATCAAAAGAAACAAATCAAGGAATCAATAATTAAAGTAGATGCTGAAGGTTATCTTTCAAAAGATTTGCTTAATCACAAAATCGCTTTATCGAAACATACGCGTGATACAATTTTGTTGACACCTGTCAAACGAGGAACTATTGCCAAATTGGATGAAATTTACTTTGCCGCTGGCTTGGCTGTAATTTTGGAAGAATCGGATCCAAAACTGAAACGATTACGTGATTTTATGATACTCAATCCAACAGTTAATATTGAAATTCAGGGTCACGTTAATGATGATAGCAAACGAGGACTATTTTCAAAGCGATTATCAAAACGAAGAGCTAAACGTATATTGAAGTATTTAGTTGAAAATGGTATTTCCGAATCGCGCTTGTCATCTGTTGGCTTCGGTAATTCAAAACCCGTGTTTAAAAACCCTCAAAACGATGAAGAGAAGGAGGCAAATCGTCGTGTAGAGATTTTGATAAAGTAAAATTAGACTACGTCAGCGCTTTCCCACAACTTTTCGAACTCAACCAAAAATTTTCCCGAGATAGAAATGTCATTTAAAACAATGATATTTTCGGCATTTTGAAGTTCAGCTGTTCGTGTCCAATTGTATGATCCAGTGAGAATCCGTTTTGAGTCAACCACCATAAATTTGTGGTGCATGTGATATTCTGAAACATCTACCTTTACCTCAATTCCTTCCCCAGCCAATTCAGAAATATCTGAGCCTTCGTCGTACATTTTGAAATTATCTGAAATCACCCGAACTTGAATACCTCTGTGATGTGCTGAAATAATGGCGTCTTTAATTTGATTATCACTAATGGTGAAAACACAAATATCAAGTGTTTCATCGGAATTAGAAATTTCAGAGAGAATCATTTTACGGCAATCGGGACCAGGGCTAAAGGCTAATTGGATGTTCATAAGTATAACTTGAAAGTCAAGCGAAGGTATGTAATAAAAATGTAAATTAGAGTCTAAATAGTATAAATGATAACCGAAAATCGAATAATAATTATTGGAGATATTCATGGTTGTATCTTGGAGTTTAATGAGCTTTTAGAGCAATTAAGAATAACTGATACTGATCAAGTTTTTTGCATTGGAGACCTCATTGACCGCGGACCTGATTCGGTTTCGGTTGTTAAACGATGTGTTGAATTAAGTAAGCTTTGTGACTTCAAATTGATTTTAGGAAATCATGAGGAGAAGTTTTTAAGATACCTCAATCACATAGAGAAAAAAACAGGCCTTGAAAATCAGATGAAGGGAACCGAAGAGTTTCCGCTTTTACTTGAGAATCTTGATTCAGCTGACATAGAATTAATAAAGAATGCCTATTATTCTTTCTCACTGAAGCAGGAAAATATAACGCTTTTACACGGAGGAATATCAACGAGTGTTAAATTCCCTTTCCCAGAGACGTATCAATATGAAGTGCATAGTCCAAAAATTTTCAAAGGATTGGATTTGGTTACGAAAGTGAGGTATTTGAACCCTGAAGGAAAATTTGTCTCACTCAATGAGGAAACCGAACAAGATTCCTATTGGGCTGAGCTATATGACGGTTCTTTCGGACATATTTATTTTGGTCATCAGCCTTTTATGCAGGAAACTCCAAAAGAATTTAGCCATGCTACTGGCTTGGATACGGGATGTGTGTTTGGTGGTTGGTTGAGTGCAGTTATACTGGAAAATGGAGAATCCAAATACTTCGGTGTAAAAGCAAAACAACAATATTCAGAAAAACGATTATAAATTTCACTATGAGTTATACGATATTAACAATTCCTTTTAATTTGAAGGAGAAGGAAGGTGACAAATATCTTTCAAATGGCTTTGTTTTTGACGATGTGCTGCCGGAATTTTTTGAGGGCAAGGAGGCAGGTAATTCATTTTTACATATTGCTACTTTTAACAATTCTTTCGTAAAAAAGAATGTCATTAATTTATTTTTAGAGGAGAATTTCCCTGAATTTGAGTTCACAAATAAGGTAAACGGTGACATTTTTGCATCTACAACTTTTTTTGATTCAAATAAGTATTTAAACTCAAGCCAAGCCTATGTAAAGGCATCTGATTTTAGGAAACTAAATATAAAGAATAAGCCAAAAATTGAAAATGAATTATTAACAATTCCTTATGATTCATTGAATATTGATTATTCATATCAAAAAGATTTTAAATCTCAATCTATTGCAAATTTTGAAATTGTAGAGATCAAACTTTTTGTCAATAGATTAGCTTCTTCAATGGATTCAATTGGTTTTGGATATGTAGAAATTGTTTTAAAATGGAACTTTGATGATGCCATCACTATGATTGAAAATCTCGCACCTTTATCTGAACTATTCAGATTTTATGGGGAAGACAATAATAATAAGTTCGATGTTTTTGGTTTGAATAACAATTCTTGGACTGCCCAAGTAATGGGAATTATAGATAATTTCCTTTCGAAGAATGAGAATCCTAAGATACCTGTTACCAGTAAAATTGTCATCAATCAAAACATTGAAAAAATTAGAAAAATCTGCAAAGAAAATAATTTCAAGAAATTAGATTTTAAATCAATAGTTGATAAGCTTCTAGGAAATATTACTAAACAAAAAACTGTTGAGGAAATATTTAGTTTCAATCATGGAAGTAACTTGTCAAAACCTTATGTTTTACATTTGGCAAATTTATATGGTCATGAAAATGAATCAATTAATTTGGATGGTTCTGAAATTAATAGTAAAGTTCATCGTTTACTGAGGATTGCTAGTTCAGGCAATTCAGAAATTAACAAAACATCAAAGCTCTTATCTGTTTCTCCAGACATGCACACCAAGCAATTCATTTTTAATGAAGGGGCTTTTGCGATTGAGGGCTCTAAAACTGTATCCGAGTTATTAAATAAATATTATCCTACCTTTCTTTTCGCCCTAAACCAAAAATACCTTTTTCATTACATTCAGGGAAAAATCAATGAACTCCCATTAGATGAAAAAAGCCAAACATATAAACCCGAAGCTTTAAAGACATTACAACAAACTATGATTTATGCAGAATTCTCTCAAATATTCACATCCTTGAGTAATTACAATGAAATTGATATGTTTTTTGAGAAATTGCGTGATCAGTTCAAAATCGATGAACTAAAAAAAGAGTATTTAGCGAGCATAGATGGCATCTCAAGAATTACCCAAATAAACGAGGATGAAAAGAAGGAAGAAACAGAAAAATTGAACTCAAGTAGATTGAATTTAATATTGCTTTTATTAACTATTGCTCAAGTTTGGCCAAATATATATGAACTTTTTCATGACAAAAAAGAAAAACTATGGGTTAATGTTATTTTCTATTTTTTAATAATTTCTGTTGGCATCTATTTCTATTATATTCATTTACCAATCAAAAGCAAAAGTGGCAATATTTCGTGGCGAAAGATTAAGGAAATATTAAACAAAACATTTAAAAACAAAAAAACACTATGACCATCCACGATCTCCCAAAACTTCCCAAAAACGAAATTGAGGAGTTATTTCAGCAATCTAAAAAGCGTTCTCTTTATTTTCTCATTTTCTCATTCTCATTTATTGCCTTTTGTGTTTGGCAATATTTCACCACCACCAACAAGGCACTGCAGACATCCTTATTTGTGTTTTTTTGCATTGCTACGGGTATTTGGTTTTTTATCTCAGCTGGACAGGTAATTTTATTAAGGTTAACATCAGTCCCACTTGAAAAAGTCAAGGAAGAAGAATTAGGTGATTACTCGTTAATTGATGTGAGAAAACTGCTAGATAAAGTTTTTACAAAATCGCTAATCAATGAGAAACCGCATTTGTATATAGTAAATATGGACAATGCATTTGCAGCAGCAGCAGACATTCATTTACTCAACTTCATAAAACCTTTCAATGCCATTTATATTTCTAAAGGTTGTTTTCGCAGTTTAACGCTTGATGAAATCGAAGCAATGATATTACATGAGATGGCTCATTTTAACAAATACATGTATCATGAAGCAAAAACAATGGGTATCGGTGTAAATTTGTTTTTATTCTTGCCTTTTGCCTTCACGGCTTTAATACCTGGAGCTTTTCTGAAAATTGTTTTTGTTATTGGCGTAATAGTTTGTTCAACAAAAATATTTTCAGTAATACGACGAACAAAAGAGTACGAATCTCATGTAAATGAATACTTATGTGATTTTTACTCAGCGGAAAAAACAAGTTTACTTGTAACAATAAATATGCTAATAGCTGTGGCTAAAGATAACATTGAAACGGAAGAAGAGAATAAGAAGAAAATACTTGAGAAAATCATTAAACCTGTCAATCGTACGTTGGTTGATTGGAAAACATTTGACACCCTTAAGGTCAATGGAAGGATAGAATCTGAAGAATTTGATGGCTTTATTCATACGCTTGTTAGCCATGAAAATCCCCAATTAATTAAAGATACCCTTGTGGATCATAATTCCAGTTCTCATCCAAGTTTAACCAATAGAATTCTGTTTCTAACTAATAATTTTTCTAAATAAATTTTACTAATGAATGCACAAGAACTTTTGCAAATGATAAATAATAGTTGCTTTATGCAACTTGGGGACATTAACTTCAAGCTTACCGAAAGAATTAAAAAAGAACTAACCAAGGAGGTAGGTGATTTTGAAATTGTTTCTGAAAAATACTACAAAGGAAAGGAAGATGTGGAAATTAAAACGCCACATTTTATTTACAAAGGAAAGGGAGAATGGAAATCCATCGTCATACACCTCAAGAAGCACAATATTTTTTTAGACGAAAGACGACTATACATTCCGAAGATCCCTAAAGGCAGTTGCGTTGATTACCAGGGTAGTGAGTTTTGGGAAGTGAAACCAAAAGGAAAATCGTTTGTAGATGTGGAGGAGTTATTTTAAAGAAATTAAAAAATAAATCATTCTTACTTAAATGTTTTCAAATGAATAAAAAAATAAAAGAGAATAATAAAGCATTTCAACTGCTTTCTGAAAACTTCCCTAACAAGAGACTTCGAATAAAAATGCTCGATTTAGGTAATGAATATCCTGAATATGCAGCAGACGAATTACTCCTCTTAAGCGAAGAAATCCTCTCGCAGGTTTCAGCTTATGGCGTTTGCTTGTACCTAAAACAAGGCGGAAAATTACAAACCGAAAAAAACAACGACTACATTCTTCATGATCTATTTTTACACGATGGTCATCAAAATGCTGGACCTATTTTTTATCGTATTCGCGGTATAATTCAGGAACTCAGTCCGGAAAATTCGAAGAATGATCATGTGCTCTCCGAAAAGCAAAAAGATTTATTTGACGGCGAATCGGAAATCAATAAAAAACTTCAGGAGTTAGCCGCTTTCAGAAATGCCCTCATGCATGGTTTTTTTAAATTACCAGCTAAACGGAATGAAGAGCTTGTTGAAGAAATTCAAGCAATACTTGAAAAGTTGCTCAATCATTATGAACTATTTAAGCACAAATCTGATTTTCATTTTTGGAAAAACGAGGGTTTTAGCGGACATTGGAACATTCAGGATAATGATGATTGGAATTACTTATCGGGCAAAAACGTTACTCTATTTGAAAAGCTGGCAAGCTTAGCAAAAGACGAGTTGCATTCTCCTGATTTTGTGAAGGCCGTTTCTGTAAGTCATGAACCAAAGTTCGAATTTGAAAAGAAAGCGGATTTAGAGGGGTTTATTTCATCCGATTTCAAAGAATCATTGTACGTTCAGTTTCATCCTCGACATAAGCAACAACAGGATGAATTTTACGAAAGCACTTATGCTTTGCTTAAACAAAAAGAGAATGTCAAATTGCTTTCCTATACGATTAACGAAAATGGTATTGGTTATACTTCATATCTTTTGATCTATCACCTTTTAAAAAATCTCGGTCTGCAAACTAATGAAAATGATTCAAAGAAAAAGATAAAGAGTAATGTCGCAGAATTAAAGAGGAGTGGTAAAAAAATGGTCATTCTCATTAACAATATTCATCTCGTCCCCTTTGCTTCAGATCACATCACTTCGCTGATGAAGTTTTTTAAAGAGTCAGAGATTCACTTCATTGGTATTGGATGGGAATACGAGCACCTAAATTCTATTTTCAGTCAGAAATTGGATTTGAGAAAAGAGATAAATACCATACCCGATGCCACAGAAATTGATTTGCTTATAAAAAATCACACGCGTCACAGAGGTCCTTATCAAAACGAAAAGGAATATGATGACCTTAAAAGTTTGATCTATCTAATCTCCGATAGATTAAAAGATAAAAAGCCTGTTATAGCCCGTCAATTGGCAGATGAAGAAGGCTTGGACATTGAACTCATCAACGAAGCGCTATACATTTTATATCCTTATTTCAAATATGATCAAAGCGGTTCAGTTAACAACTACTTAAAAGACGAACTAGATGAATTGTACGGCTTTCCAAAAAATCAAACCGAAACCAGTTCCATCTTTTTAACCTTGGGCAGAAGAGACATTGAGCTCGAATACAAACACAAAATACTTAAGCCATGAAGAATTATTTTGAGGAATTCTACAACCGATATGAAGAATTAAAAAGTGACCTTGAAAAAATTGTGGGTGACTTATCATCTGATAAAAATCTTATTAAAGCAATAAGTGGTTATCATCAATTACTGAATAATATCGTTATGGCAGGACTAGGCATGGGAACCCTTTATCTGCGAATGGGAGCAGTACTTATGATTGCTGAAAAAACAAATAAATCAGCGGATGAAAATGACATTTCATTTTTGAAAGTTATAGCCGAAAAATTAATACATAAACTGCCTGCAGACGGTGATTGGTTGGAAATTTGGAAGAAATTTCTTGAAAAAGATAAACAATGCAAATGGTACGAGATAATTTCTAAATCTACTCAACCCAAAATTCATGATGCATTCGTGTCATTAAGAAACGACATCGCTCACCAAAAAATTGTTATAAGTGAAACATCTGAATTAAGCGAAATCCAAAAAGCATTAAAAACGCTTGATGCAATGACATCTTTTCGAACACAATTTGAGCAGAGCATAATAAGTATTGAAAATAATGAGGTCTATTTTCAATACGAAAGCGATAAAGAGAAACTGAAGATTTCTCCTTATGTTCAAATAAACAAGTCCAATGAACCAGACGAAGTAGGTGTATTGCCTTATTTATTTCAAGGTAGGTATTATAAAGGTGCCAAATTTATAAATCCCGAAGGTACTGAAACAAAAGAACAAAAAGACGAGGCTGTTGATGATACCTTTGAAAAAATCAAGAACGATATTTCCCGCTTCAATGGTGATAAATCGTTTAATTTCGCTGAAAAAATCAACAATTACAACGAATGGTGCATTGGCAGGAAAGAGGAAGTAAATTGCATCTTGAAATGGATAAACAATGCTGAAACTGATAAAAATGTATTGCCAATATTTGCGCCAGCAGGTTTGGGAAAAGGGGCTTTAGTAGCAAAAGTCATTGAAAATTTAAAAGAGAAGAACATTAAACATCTTTTCCATTACTGTGGTTCTGGGGCTGCCAATAATTTACAAGCCATTCTTTACGGCCTTATCATTCAAGGTGGATGGGATAAAGACTTTAATAAGATAATAAACGAAGACAAGAAAAGTATTTGGAACGTTAAAAATCTGTCTCCAAAATTGCAAAATAGATTTGCAAGATTTCCAACTCAATATACAGATGTGATTGAATTGTTTCAAGCTTTGTTGGACAGTACTGAGCCTGAAATTGAACCACTAAAGGAGATTACAGATAAAGATTTTGATGAAGCTTTTTCCATTAGAAATGAACAACGAGAATTAAATATTAATGAGCAATTTAAAGATA
>JBILIY010000314.1:0-2815 GCA_044368815.1 Crocinitomicaceae bacterium | reverse complement strand
TTTTAATATGACAAATGCTGAAGCTCGACGTGAGTTACTTGATAACATGTCTGGAAAGTATAAAGTGGGATTTACTGAAAAACATAGGGAAGAATTTGGCTTTATGGAAAGTTTCGGATGTACCATGCGGGAACTTCCAGGCTACATTGATCTATCTTCCGAAGAAAGAGGAAGAGCGAGAACACTTGGAATTCCATACGACTCTACAAACAATGAATTAAAGGATTGGATTTATTACGGTAATATAGCAGCTTTGAATACAGGTAAAACACTTTTTGAAGAAGCAAAAAAGAAAGGTGATAACCCAAATGTTAACGACTTTAAACCTAAATTCATATTGCGAGTTGATAGTAAAACACTTTATGTTCAAGCGCAAGCAGTAATTGATGTTTTTAGAGATCTGAATCTGAATAATTTGAATTTTGTGACATCCATGGAGATGCCTCCAAAAAATTAATTTGAAATGGCAGAAATAGCAGAAGGCGGTGGCGGTGGCCACTCCAAAGGTAAAAAAAGAGCGAAGAAAGGTTCCACGCGTGTCGATATGACACCGATGGTTGACTTGGCTTTCCTCTTACTTACTTTCTTCGTATTGACCTCTACTTTCAGTAAACCGAAAGTTATGAGTTTGGTTTACCCAGCGAAAATTGACGATCCAACAACGGTTGATGGTCCAAAAATTAATAACGCAGTAACTTTTCTATTATCTGAGGATAAAATATTTTATTACTCCGGTCAATACTATCCGAAAAGTGCACCAGGACCTAAAGGCGCAACTAAGTTAGAGGAAACAAACTTTGGCCCAGATGGCGTTAGAAAATTATTAGCTGAAGGAAATGAGTATGTCTTGAGCGGAAAAGTTGAGCTACAGAAAAAACTAGACAAAAAGCAAATCCAAGACAGCGTATATGTTAATATGTTGACTGATTTGAAGAAAAAAGATCAAGCATTGAAAGTATTGATCAAGACAGACGATAAAGCAACTTGTAAGAACTTTATTGATTTGATCGACGAGCTTAAAATTGCCGAGATTGGAGTTGTTGCTCCAGTAGAGATAATGGCGAGTGAGCTTGACCTTTTGAAAGAGAAACTTAAATAACACAGATATGATAGTTCCAATTGTAATTGCCGCCCTGGTTGCAGGTCTATCGCTGTATGATTACTTTACAGCAAGACGTTGGCAACAAGTGACTTCTAGTGTCAGAAATGAGATGGTTTTTGAGCATCGAAATCGCGCCTATGGAGCCTATATTCTAAGAAGAGATTATGAAAAAAGACTCGTTCTTATTCTTTTTGGAATTATTTTATTTTTAGGTTCTTTATTTGCTTCGTATGTGATTGTAAAAAATCTACCGAAAGACAAACCAATGGATGCACCAAAAACGGATACTACATTCACTGTTCCTGCTCCACCACTTGATAAGGAAGTTCCTCCACCACCACCAACTGAACCACCACCAGCCGCAGAAAAAATGGTGAAATTCATTGCTCCTGTTGTAGTTGATCAAGATGTTCCGGATGAAGTAATCATTCCAGATGAAAACATCAAGGTAGGTCCAAAAGACATTGAAGGGGATGAGGATAGTTTCGATCCGCCTGTAATTGGTGAAGACACTAAACCAAAAGTTGTTGAAGAAGCTCCAGAAGAAGTATTGACATTCGTTGAAGAAGATGCCGAATACCCGGGAGGATACCCATCAATGATGAAGTATATTCAAGATAATTTGAATTATCCGCCATCAGCAATTGAGTTGGGTATTCAAGGGAAAGTAACATTAAAGTTTGTCGTTGAGAAAAATGGACAAGTAAGTAATGTATCTGTCGTTCGCGGAATTCCAGGATGCGCTGAATGTGATAAAGAGGCAATCAAAGTTGTTAGTAAAATGCCGAATTGGAAATCAGCTAAAAATGCCGGTAAACAAGTTCGTCAGTGGAATACACTTCCAATTAGCTTTGCATTAGAATAATTCATTGAATATTAATTTTAGAATCCCCGATTGATAATTTCTCTCGGGGATTTTTTTCAACCAAAGAAATGAAAATTGTAAATCTATCGATCGCTTCAGTTTCAATATTAATATGCTTAGTTTTTGCTTATTTTTTATTGTTTACAGATTTCAAATCAGACGTAATTTATGGAACGAAAAGGAATATATTAAGCATTACCTTTATTCTTTACGGGACTTTTCGAATATATCGGGCTTACAAACTTTATAAAACAAACCATGATGAATAAATATTACTACATACTAACCTTAGCACTTCTCTTCTCTTGTGGTAGTGGAAACAAAACTGAACAATCGGAAAGTTGTAAAAGTGGAATTGCCAAAATTCTTGTGGAAGAATCATTTAAACCATTATTTGAAACTTCATGTGAAATATTTGAAAGCTTTGCTCCTAAGGCGGACATACAACCAAATTACTTAGCCGAAGGTGACATCATTAATGAATTTTATAAAGGAGAAATCAAAACTATTTGCATTTCCAGGGACTTAACGGATAAAGAAAAAAAGATTCTTAAGTCAAAAAAAATAGAAGTTCGCAGCGATAGAATAGCGATTGACGGAGTGGCATTAATTGTAAATCCTAAAAATTTGGATACAACTATCACGCTTGATGAACTTCAAAAAATACTAAATGGTCAAATCTTAAAATGGAAAACTTCAAAAAAAGACATCAATGTTGTTTTCGATAATCAGCGTTCTGCGAATTTCAACTATTTATTAGCTTTTACGAAAACCGATAAACTTTCCAAAAATATTTTCGCCGTTAAATCAAATGAGGAAGTAATAAACTATGTCAAGAAAAATGAAAA
>JBILIY010000315.1:0-2815 GCA_044368815.1 Crocinitomicaceae bacterium | reverse complement strand
CCTATGCGGCTGTTGGAGCCATAACCTTGTGTTTATTTCTTGCAGCTACTGGTAAAAGTGCTCAAATTCCATTATTTACATGGTTACCTGATGCGATGGCTGGCCCAACACCAGTATCAGCATTGATTCACGCTGCTACAATGGTTACCGCCGGTATTTATTTGGTTGTTCGTTCAAACTTTTTATTTGAATTGGCACCATTCACAAAAGATGTCATTCTATACATCGGTTTAGCTACTTCTTTAATTGCAGCATTCATTGCTATGCGCCAAAGCGACATAAAAAAAGTTCTAGCTTATTCAACAGTTTCTCAATTAGGATTGATGTTTGTTGCACTTGGAATGGGAGCTTACACAGTTGCTCTGTTCCACGTTACCACTCACGCATTTTTCAAAGCACTTTTATTCTTAGGTTCAGGAAGTGTCATTCATGCCATGTCTGACGAACAAGATATTCGCAAGATGGGTGGCCTTGCCAAGAAAATTCCAATTACACATATTACATTTTTGATTGGAACACTAGCGATTTCTGGTTTTCCACTTCTTTCTGGATTCTATTCCAAAGATGAGATTATCGCGCACGCACTGATGCACAATCCGATTGTATTTGGAACTTTAATGATTGCTGTAACACTTACTGCTATTTACATGTTTCGACTTTATTTCTTAGTTTTTCATGGTTCATTCCGTGGCGATCATCATACAGAGTCACATATTCATGAAAGCGGTCCCTCTATGACAATTCCTTTGATCGTTTTAGCGGTACTCTCAGTATTTGGTGGTATTCTGAATTTACCAGGAATTTTCCTTCACAAAGGTGCACATTGGTTTAATGATTACCTCAATGCAAACACAACCGGATTAGATTTAGTTGAAGCACATCATTTAGATAAAAATGCAGCTCTCATGTTAATGGTCGTTGCCAGTATTATTGCACTTGCTGTTATGACATGGGCTTATGTCAATTATGCAAAACGTGGAAACATTGCCAAATCAGATGAAGAACTAAGTGGCTGGGAGAAATTATCCAACGCCAAACTCTATTTCGACGAATTATACAACTTCCTTTTTGTAAAACCGACTGAATGGCTTTCGCATACAATGCATCATCACTTCGATACTTTGGTTCTTAAAAACGGGATTTTCGGTTTCGCAGGATTAGTTGAAAAAAGTGGAAACGTCACTAGAAAGTGGCAAAGTGGATTTTTATCGAGCTACTTATTATGGATGGTGCTCGGATTGGTTGTTATTATTGGTTCATACTTTATAAATAAATAGTTTTGACACTACTCGTATTACCCCTCGTTTTAGCGCTAATTTCATTTATCATACCCGAGAAATTTGTTCGGTATTTTGGATTAGCTGGTGCTTTGAGTTCATTGGCTGTTGCTGTTGGACATTTATCCTATTTCAATCCCGAGAACTATGTTTCTTTATTTGATCCAAATCGTGACTTTCCCTTGGGATTATCATTTAAAATGGGATACGATGGATTGAGTTTAACAATGGTTTTACTGGTTAACGCGATTGTAGCAGTCATATTACTTGCTAACTATGGAAAAGAATTAGCTGAAAATAAAACGTTTACAGCGCTGGTATTCTTTATGCAGATGGGATTATTGGGTGTTTTTCTCGCACAAGATGGAATTCTATTTTACATTTTCTGGGAAGTCACGTTGATTCCAATCTTCTTAATTCTTTACTGGTTTGGTCAGCAAAACAACAATCCTGTTTTAATGAAATTCTTCATTTACACGCTCCTTGGATCGTTGGGAATGTTGTTGTCGTTTATCTATTTAGGTTCTAACTTCCAATCTTTTGCTTACGAAAATTTAGCCGTTGCAGGAAGCTTCCTTGGAGCCAAAGTAGCTTGTTGGGTTGCGTGTGGATTCCTATTGGCTTTTGCAATTAAAATCCCCTTGTTTCCTTTTCATACGTGGCAACCAGCAACATATACAACCGCCCCGATGGCTGGAACAATGCTACTTTCTGCGTTGATGTTGAAAATGGCTTTGTATGGAATGATTAAATGGATGATTCCGCTAACTTCGAATGGACTAGCCGAAATCAAATGGATCGTAATTACACTTGGATGCATTGGAATTGTATACGGAGCAATCATCGCAATTAAACAAAAAGACATTAAAACCTTATTTGCATATGCTTCTATCAGCCACGTGGGATTAATCGCAGCTGGAATTATTCTTTTCACACAAACTAGTTTGGAAAGTGCGATAGTACAAATCATCAATCACAGTATAGTTGCAGTTGGTTTATTCTTTGCTGCTGATATTATTGAAAGTAGAACAGGAACAAGAAACATTTACGAACTTGGTGGAATTGCTAAACTAGCTCCTCGATTTGGCTTTTGGTTTTCGGCAATGACTTTTGTTTCGGTTTCGGTTCCATTTACGGCAGGATTTATTGGTGAATTTTTATTGATCAAGGAATTATTCGTTGCGCATTGGATTACTGGTCTAATAGCGTCAACAACATTAGTTTTTGGAGCCGTTTATATGCTTCGTGCCTATCAAGTTAGTATGTTTGGTGCACCAAAAATGACATCTTTTGAAGATTTAAAATGGAATGAAATACTTGTTTTTGCGCTATTAACAGCAGCTGCAGTTTTAATCGGGATTTCTCCGAAATGCATTATGGACTTTGTTAAACCAAGTATCGTGCACATCAACGAATTGATGGTGGGCGGCTTTAACTTTATAAAATAGAATGGACGCACTAATTGTAATTTTTATCACCGGACTTGTTGGTTTGTTTGTCGGAATGATGAAAAAGCCGGTTTTGACGCTTTCCGTTTC
>JBILIY010000313.1:0-2819 GCA_044368815.1 Crocinitomicaceae bacterium | reverse complement strand
GAAATGTTCCACATTGGCGTGCCCAAAAACATAAAAAACGGTACTCAAATACCACTGCCAACTTCCATAATTAAAATTGCCGTCTAGCACAAAAATATGTTGTGCTTCCTGATTGGCTAATTTCAATGCGATTAGACCAACGAGACTCATCAATGCAATGAATAAAGTGGCTTTTGACTGAAATGTTATCTTCATTTGCTTTTTATTCTAATTTAACGGAAAGACCATTATCCAGAAGCTGATTACACAACGGCTCCAACTCATCGTATACTCCGGTTTTAACTGCACATTTACCATTCAAATGAACTATCCACGCGCATTGCTCCGCTTGTATCGGCTCATGATCACATATACGAACCAAACAATTGATCACGTGATCAAATGTATTTACATCATCGTTGTAAAGAACAATATTAAACTCAGATACAAGCTCCTGCAAGGTTGCTACTTCTACTTGTGTTTCAGTTTGACTCATCCTCATTTGTTTTTAATTGAAATTGCAAATTCTTCCGCCTTTTTCATAACCAAATCGCGTTGGAATTCATTTACTAAATATAAATTCAAAAACTCTTTATCTTCTTTTTTTTCAATTCGATAATTAAACTCACAGCGCATAAGCCAATCAGCGAAAGAACCAATGGAAAGTTTATTCGTGACATTCAATTCGATTAATAAACTGGAATCAATTTTTTGATTGTCAATTTTAAAATCTTTTAAATAATCTCTATGTATTTTTGAAACTTCACTTGTTTTCATTTTGGGAGTTACAATTTTACCAGTTTCCGATTGATACGTAAAAATCCCGATTCGGTTCAATTTTTCCAATTTTGAAACAACATCATCTTCCTCACAAACTAAAGAATACTGAATCAATGAATCCTGATTTAAGCGACTTTTAAATTTAGGTAATTCCATGTCAATTGATACCATTGAGCCTGAAAGGTTGGAATTTACTTCGGGTTCTGACTGACGAGATTTTTTCAAAATAGCAGGTCCATTTTGAGCCAATAGTTTATCTGCTTCGGCAATTGAAATTCTTTTAGCTTGGTAATATGCAACAACAAATGCATCTGCAACTCCTTTAACGACGGCTTTTGTTTTATGTACCTTAACGTCGTTTATATTTTCAAACATTCCTGATGAATAACGAAACTGACCTTTTTCCGTTTTAAAGGTAATCAAATCATCAAATCCTTTCAATTGATCATTCGTTATGGGTTTGTTGTAGACCCCGACTTGAACGGTGAAGAACAAATGTTGATTCATTTCTCCTAACTCCGATTTTTTCGCATTCGGAACGTCTAAATACTTTTGTGCCGTTTGACTTGTTTGTTGAACAGAAACTGGGGTGGTATTTTTAGCATTTGAACTTGGATTATTCTGACTTAATGCAAGAATTAATTCGTTATCAGACAAAGATTTACACTGACCTGAAATTTCCAGTTCACGACCTTTGGCAAAAGAAATTCGCTTTCCATCACAATAAGCGACTATGAAAGCGTCTGCATAACCTAACGCTCGAATTTTTTTACGAGCATCAATTGCATTTTTTGCGCTATTAAAATAACCGGCCATATAACATGTCAAACCATTGGTCAAAACATCCCCCGAAACAGGTGAAAAATCGCGAAAAGCATCATTTGGAATCGGTTTTCGAAACGCACCAACTTGAACACGATAGACTAAACCAGAAGGAGTATTAACATTAACTGGAAGTGGTTTATCCACAGCAACTTCGGAATTTCGTCCGATGAAAAAAGTCGACTGAAGAACTTGAGCGTTTTCGTTCACCTCTAAGCGCTTTGTTGGTTTGACTCCATTGACCAACATCCATTCGAATTGTTTGAAATTCTCAAAGGAATTAAGTTTAACAAGTTCGTCATTGAGTTTATTCTCTTTTAACTTCATCAGCTCTTCGTTTCGACGTAATTGATATCCTAATTCCATTAGCTCGTCGCTTAACTGATTTGTCTCCGATTCAATCAATATTTTATTAATCCCTTCCCTCTGTTTCTTATTTTCAGCTTTGGCCAATTCCAATTCCTCCAATGAATTATTATAAATTAGTCTCTGCTCAATGTATTTCCGGTAATTTTCATCTTGACGCAAAACATCCAATTCTCGTTCCGAAGGCTCAACTGTGATAAGTGGAACTTGAGTTTTAAGATCGGATTTTTGTTCGAACTCTTTAACTTTGTTTTCCAAATCTGAACGAATAGAAGCCAATTGATTTTTCTGTTCCTTTAGCAGGAGTTTTTCTTTTTCGTTGACAGAGGAAGCAATTTTGATTTGAATGGAATTTTCTTTCATTTTTAGCTCATTCAATTCGGTATTTACATCGAGATTTGATTCAAACTTCAAGTCGGGAAAGTTCTTATTAAAAGATGCTCTTTTCTCAATTTCCAAGCTCCTTTTGTAATTGATCTCTGATTCCTCTGCTAAATCTAATAATTCTTGTTCTAGTTGTACTTTTTCCTTTTCAGATGAAGCTTTTGTAATCTCCTCTTTCTTGATAGCAATCTGTCGCTCAAGGTTTGCAGCATTCAAATTATACAAAACCGATTGCTTTAAATCCTCAGGAGAGGGAGTGAATTGGTTATTTGAATTTTGATTCTTAACGACTTCGATTGAACTGGAATTATTCTCAATCGCATTATTCGTTGTGTCAACTACTTTTTCATTTTGATTGGAATTCTGAATCTCATTTTTGGCAACTTCATTAGACGTTGAATTATTCTCAATCGTATTATTCGTTGTCTCAACTACTTTTTCATTTTGATTGGAATTCTGAATTTCATTTTTGGCAACTTCATTAGACG
>JBILIY010000312.1:0-2825 GCA_044368815.1 Crocinitomicaceae bacterium | reverse complement strand
GAACAGCGTTGTAAAAATTACCGATACTGCTTGGATTGCCGAAATTAAAATCCCTTTCTCTGCGATCCGTTTTCCAAAAAAACAAGTTCAAGATTGGGGAATCAATTTTACGCGCCAAATTAGCCGTTACAGAGAAGAATCAACTTGGAGTCCCGTTAATCCAGATTTAGAAAACTACCTACTAGAGGCTGGTGATGTTGTTGGGATTGAGAACATTGACCCTCCTCTTCGATTGGCACTTATGCCTTATGTTTCCTCGTATCTAAATCATTCAAAAGCCGACGGAACAACAACCTCATTAAACGGTGGAATGGATATCAAATATGGGATAAATGAAGCCCTAACTTTGGATGTGACGCTCGTACCAGACTTTGGGCAAGTCGTTTTCGACCAACAAGTTTTAAATATTAGCCCGTTTGAAATTCAGTTTAATGAGAATCGGCAGTTTTTCACGGAAGGAACGGAATTGTTTACAAAGGCAGGCTTGTTTTACAGCAGAAGAATTGGAGTTCAGTCGCCTCAATCCGTACTTCAAACTTTATTAAATGATGACGAATACCTTTCAAATTTGGCATCCACCACGCAATTATACAATGCGAGTAAGGTCTCTGGAAGATTAAAAAACGGATTAGGCGTTGGGGTTTTCAATGGAATAACAGCGCCTCAATATGCCACTGCCGTGAACAAAATCACGAAGGAAGAGCGTGAAATTTTGGCCTCTCCACTAACTAATTACAATGTATTGGTTTTTGATCAAAATTTAAAAAATAATAGTTCAATAACCTTTACGAACACAAATGTTTGGAGAGCAGGTAGCTTTTATGATGCGAATGTCAGCGGATTCAATTTCAATATAAATACAAAAGACAACAAGTTCAATTTCAATGGAAAAACAACGCTTTCAGCCAAGTTAAATAAAGAATCCACCGAATTGGGTTACAATTACAATTTGAATTTCAACAAACAACGCGGAGCATTCATATATGGAGTAGGTTATTTAGAAGAGTCGGATACATACGATCCTAATGACCTCGGATTTAATGCAATGAACAATCGGAGAAATATTGAAATTTCGAGTGCTTATCGCATCTTCAATCCAAAATGGTCAAAACTTACTCGAATCATATACAGTGGTTCGATTTCAATGAGTCGTTTGTACAATCCAAATGTTTATACCGGTTCCTATTGGAATGGGAATTTCGTTCTTGTTTCTAGTAAATTCAATGCTGCCGGAGTTCGATTGAATGGTGCTTTCACGGATTATCGGGATTATTTCGAACCAAGAACATGGGGACGCGTTTTCAATTATCCTTCGTGGCAAACAATTGGAGGATGGGTTTCATCGAATTATCAGAAAAAAGTTGCTCTAGATGCAGGGATCAATTATTCTTATATCTCAAGTCCAGGTTGGAAGGAATATGATTATTACCTAAAACCTCGATTTAGGTTATCGGATCACCTTTTTATAATTCCAGAGTGGTCACAAAATTTTCAGCTTAATTCACAAGGTTATGCGGTTCCGTTTGGAATTCCAGTAGACACAACCAGTGAAATAGTTTTTGGGACTAGAAATCGAATTGACATTACGAGCGCTATTAATTTAGATTACAACATAACGAATCGAATGGGATTGACGTTTAGATTGAGGCATTATCGATCAGCTATCAATTATCTTTCCTTTTTAAAATTAAATTCGGATGGAAGTGTTTCGGAATTAAATAATTACAGTGGTTTGGATGAAAACGGGAATTCCGCCTACAACATCAATTTCAATGCCTTTACAATTGATTTAGTATATCGCTGGGTATTCCTTCCAGGTAGTGAAATCAATGTTGTTTGGAAAAATTCTATATTCACGTCAGATGATAAGGTAGCCGAGAATTACTTTTATAACCTACGTTCGACCTTTAATAATGGCCCAACAAATAGTGTTTCAATAAAAGTAATTTATTGGCTCGACTACCTAGACGCGAAAAAACTTTTCTCCAAAAAGAAAGGAAATTAATTATCGGCACCTGCCAAATGCAGATGTTCTTTTAATGATGACTCAACATGCTCAGTAATCAATTCATAAAACAAATCGCTTTCGTGATTAACCTGAACTTGCTCCAATGATTTATAGTAGCGCATGCGATCATCAAAATTCCCTTTTAAATTGGCAATTGTAAAGCCATTTTTCAGAAGAATCAAATTCATGACTAAGCGAGATGTTCGTCCATTTCCATCGATAAATGGATGAATGGTTACCAAACGCTCGTGCATCTCTGCCGCAAGAACCACAGGATGAAGAATATCTTTTTGTGTTTCATAGAAAATAAAATAATCCTCCATCATTTTTTCAATCAAATACGGCTCAGGCGGAACATGCGAACTTCCTGAAATACGAACTGGTAAACTACGATAAACACCAGCATTTCGATCATCCACGCCCTTGAGAATTAGCTGATGAATTTGCTTCAATCGAAAAGAATTAAACGGTATTTTATTCTGAACTAAATCCAAAATCAGATCAATCGCTTCCCTGTGATTAATGAGCTCCAAGTGTTCACGCAGACTTTTCCCTCCAATGGTGATTCCTTCATTTATTACTAAATGTGTTTCTTGTAAGGTCAGCGTATTCCCTTCTATTCGATTACTTTCGTATGTATATGAGGTGAAAAAGTATTCCTCCATTTTACGCAATTGAATTTCATTCAAAGGCTTTATATTCTTCCATTTTTTACTCAATTCATCTAGAATCTTCAATCTTGACATTAATTGCTTCGAAAGTGCAATTGTTTTAAAACGATCATTTCCTGATAAATATTGGATTCGCTCCTCAGCTA
>JBILIY010000311.1:0-2845 GCA_044368815.1 Crocinitomicaceae bacterium | reverse complement strand
ATCGAATTGATTTAGAATTGTCATTCATTTCCTTTTGAATCGATTCAATATCCGTTAAACTCAAATAGTTGTTTTTCGGAGCTATTCCTCGTTTATCTGAAAACACGAAATAATTATACAAAATCCCACTTTTCAATTTTGAATCTACATAACACCATGCCGGCAATTTATTCGCACAGGCATTTTTCCATTCCGCTGATGATTGTGCTTGTTTGATCTGATCTCCGTTCAAAAATGTTGTTTTTTCGAAGAATTTAGATTCCATCTCTACAGTTTTCAATCCTGTAACGAGCGAAGGGACTTTTTGTACAACGTCCAAATTTCCTTTTTTTGAATCGATAGAACATGAAACGATTAAAATAAAAATCGATATGTAAGTTATGTGCTTCACTATGTAACCTGCAATTTGAACTCTGAAGTTTTATGAAAGGTAATATCGGGGTAATCTTGCTCAGCCATTGACAACAAAAATGATGTTTCGGCTAAAAAAACCAAATTCTCATCCTTATCAAGAGCGATGTATTTGGCTTTGGAACGTTTAAAACTCTCAAGTTGCTCCTGATTATCGGTTGTAATCCAGCATGCCTTGAAGAAATTACGTGGAACAAAACGACAATTTGCACCATATTCATGAATCAAACGATAATTTATGACTTCAAATTGAAGCTGGCCGACCGTTCCAACAATTTTACGATTTCCTGGTTGCTGAATAAATAATTGCGCCACACCCTCGTCAATCAACTGTCGAATTCCTTTTTCCAACTGCTTGGATTTCATTGGATCTAAATTCTCCAATTCTTGAAAAATTTCTGGAGAAAAACTTGGAATTCCTTTGTACATCATAACTTCACCTTCGGTCATTGTATCACCGATTTTAAAGTTACCTGTATCATATAAACCAACAACCTCACCCGGAAAAGCTTCATCGATCACACTTTTGTCTTGCGCCATAAATGAGGTTGGATTGGGGAATTTCAAATCTTTATCCAATCGAACATGGTGATAGAATTTATTACGTTCAAATTTACCTGATACCACGCGCAAGAAAGCAATTCGGTCTCTGTGCTTCGGATCCAAGTTAGCATGAATTTTAAACACGAACCCTGAAAACTTGTCATCGGTTGGATTGACCATTCGTTTATCTGATTCTCGACCCCTTGGCGAAGGTGAAATTTCACAAAACGTATCAAGCAATTCTTTTACACCAAAATTATTGACAGCAGAACCAAAAAATACAGGTGCTACATCACCAGCCAAATAATCCTCTCTATTAAACGCGTCATAGACACCTTCAACCATTTCCAATTCTTCGCGTAATTCCTCTGCAGGCTTTTCACCAATGATTTCATCCAATTGAGAATCGTAAATGTCGTTTATGGTAACAACGTCTTCTGAAATCTTCGTTTTATTCGCTGAAAAGAGATTCAATCCTTTCTGATAAATGTTGTAAACCCCTTGAAAGCGATCTCCCATTCCTATTGGCCAAGTTAACGGTCGAACCTTAATGTTCAGTGATTTTTCAAGTTCATCCAACAAGTCAAACGATTCTTTTCCATCGCGATCCATTTTGTTAATGAAGATAATTACGGGTGTTTTACGCATACGGCAAACCTCCATCAATTTACCAGTTTGCTCTTCTACCCCATTTGCAACATCGATAACTAAAATTACGCTATCCACAGCGGTTAAAGTTCGGAACGTATCTTCAGCAAAATCTTTGTGACCAGGTGTGTCCAAGATGTTAATTTGCTTATTGTTGTATTCAAAAGCCATGACTGAAGTCGCAACGGAAATCCCTCTTTGCTTCTCTATTTCCATGAAATCCGAAGTAGCCGATTTTTTTATTTTGTTATTCTTAACAGCTCCTGCAGTTTGAATTGCTCCACCAAATAGGAGTAATTTTTCCGTTAAGGTCGTCTTTCCTGCATCTGGGTGAGAAATGATTCCAAACGTTCTTCGTTTTTCTATGGATTCGAGGTTCTTCATTTTTGAATTCAATAAAAAAGACCGCACAAGGCAGTCTTTTCTTTCGTTTTATATATTCAATTAAAATATTTCAGAGGAAGCAAAATGGAATATCCCTTCAATTTCTGCATTTTCATCAGAATCAGAGCCGTGTACAGCGTTACGCCCTTTGCTTTCGGCGTATGCCTTACGAATTGTTCCTTCAGCAGCGTCAGCAGGATCAGTAGCACCAATCAACGATCTGAAATCAGCAACCGCATTTTCTTTTTCTAAAATTGCCGCTACGATAGGACCGGAAGTCATGTATTCAACCAATTCACCATAGAAAGGACGTTCAGCATGAACTTCGTAGAATTTTTTAGCTTGTTCCTCAGACAAACGTGTGTATTTCATTGCTTTAATTTGAAATCCTGCTTGAATGATCATATCCAAGATTTTTCCCATGTGCCCGTTCTCGATTGCGTCAGGCTTTAACATTGTAAAAGTGCGATTTGTAGCCATTTTTATTATAAATTTGGGTGCAAAGATAGTCATTTATTTGGCTTGATTCAATTTCTGTTTGTTAATAAAAAAAGGATCTTTTTCGATAACCGAACCTAATTTCCTCGTTATTTAGAGTTGTCATAATATAAAATGTAAAATGAAGAATTTAGAGTTATTAATTTTATTCGGTTTTATCCTATTCATTTCGGCATGTACGAATCAAGATAGTAAGTCAAACAAAAAAACGAAGCTTGAAGGAGATTTCATTTTTAAGAACAAACCAGTCCTAAAAGATTCTTCAAACGATGTGAAATCTAGGGAATTGAAAGAGAAGAGTGGAGAGTTGAAAGAAGAAAGTGAAAAGTTGATAGATAAGAGTGGAAAGTTAAAAGTTGAT
>JBILIY010000021.1:0-9586 GCA_044368815.1 Crocinitomicaceae bacterium | reverse complement strand
ATTAACGCATTTAGTGAGCGTTTGGCAATCTCTAATCTTGGCGTTGATTCTATATCGCACGTGTTCATCGAATTGGAAACATCAAGACAAACGACCAACTCCATACTCTTCATCGTACCTTTAACCTTTTTACGACCGTAAATTGGCTGAGCTAAAGCGAGAATTAAGAATACAAATGAAGTTCTTAGTAGAAAAAATCGTGTTATCGCCCAAAATAGCGATCCTTGAACCAATCCTTTGCTACTGAATTGTGATAAATTTGCATCGATTTTATTTTTCCGTTTCAAGGATAAAATAAACAAATACGAAAATGGAACCAATGCTAATAGCAAATAAAAATAATCCGGTTTAGCAAACTGAAAACCATATTTATCGCCCGTTAATGGAGCAAGAAATCCAAAACTTTGAATGAACAAATAGAAAATCAACCAAAAACCGATTTCCAACAAAGCCAATGTGCGAATGACCTTTTGGATTGGATATGTTGACTGATTCTTATTCATTGCTCACAAATAATCCAAATTCAGTTACTAAAATAATTGTCAAAATCAAAAACGCCCAATTTAAAAACGATCCGGGTGTTGCAGGTGGTTCTGTTTGATAGTGTTTATCAACCATTTTACGTTTTTCTAAGTCTTCAATTTCATCATAAATAGCTCTCAAACTTTTTTCATCTGTGGCTCGAAAGTATTGCCCGCCAGTAACCTCCGCGACTTGAACCAAGGTTTGTTCATCAATTTCTACAGGTTGGTTTTCGAAACGCACGCCCATAGGTGTTACAACTGGTGTTGGTGCGATTCCTTCACTTCCGACTCCAATCGTGTAAACACAAATGTTTTTCGCTTTTGCCAATTCGGCAGCTTGTTGTGGTGTAATATCGCCCGCGTTGTTGACTCCATCGGTCAAAAGAATAATTACTTTCGATTTCAAACTATCACTTCGCAAGTGAACGACTGCAGTGCCTAATCCTGTTCCTATTGCCGTTCCTGGTTCGAGATTCATTCCATCGGTTTGGTCTATTTGATTTTTCAGAACTTCGTAGTCGAGCGTCGCCGGACAAGCTGTGTAAGCTTCACCTGAATAAACAACCAGACCGATTCTGTCGCCTCGCCTTCCATCGATAAATTCCTTTGCAACTTCTTTCGCGGCTTCCAAGCGATTGGGCTTAAAATCAGTCGCCAACATCGAAAGTGAAAAGTCAATGGCCAAAACAATGTCAATGCCATATTTGTAGTCTTCCGTTTGTGCATCCTTGTCGTTCCAACGAAATGGTTTTGCCAAGGCGATAATGAATAAACTGAGAACGACTAATTTCCCAAGAATCAAAGCCTGACGAACGTAAACAATTGGTTTGAACTCAAATTTTCGTTGAATCTGAGCCGAACTGCTGAATTTCCAATCTCCTTTTCGTTTGTTTTCATTTCGCCACAAATACCATCCAATAAATGGAACCAATAGCAAAAGCCACAACCATTCCGATTGGAAGAAATCAAATTGAGTTAAGTTAATGTTCCAATTATCCAACATATTCAAATTCAATTGGGCTCGTTTCTACAACCGTTTGACGAAGTAAAAACAAAGATTTTTGAATCAATTCTTCTGCGGGTTCAGAGGCGGCGAATTTCACCATATCGGAATGGCTCAACAAACGTAAAATGGTTTCAACGATGTCTTTTCTTAATCCTGCCTGCGTTAGAAGCAAACGCGTTTCATTTGTTGTTTTATCTAACAAACTCAATTCATAACGAGCTGTTAAATAGGATCTCAAAATGTAAGACAACTCAACAAAATGTTCTTTCAATTGATCTTTTCGCCACATTTCGGCTTTTTCCAAGGCATCAATTGCCAACAAGGTTTTCGCTTTTAATGAAATTTCCATTTGAGGTCGTTGAATTGGTTTATTTTTTCCTGAAATTACCAATCGATAAATCAGGTAACCGATCAGAGGAAGTAACCACCAAGCAATGTATTTCAAAAAGAAAATGAGCCAAGATTTTCTTTCAGGCGTTTTTGCAAATGATTCCTTGATATCATAAATTTCTTGACCTTTTTTGTGGGGAACTAACTTACATTCGAGATAAACAGATGGAAAATCGTAAGTTGAGTCGTTTATTGTAAATCGTTGTCCCTGTAGAACGACCAATCCCGAATCCCAAGGCGTGAGTTCGTAAACACCCATCCAAATTTTCTTGTCCCCTTTGTTGATCATTGAATCTTCGAAAAGCGTAATTTCTATTTCGTTGAAATTTGATGTGGTAAGCGATGAATTTTCAGAAGTGAGTTTTGCTGGGAAAATCCCAGAATGTGGATTGAAATTAAATTTATCTTTTTGATTCAATTCGATTCGGTATACTAAATCAACGCGATCACCAACCTCCGCAACTTTTTTAGAAATACTTGCTTGCGGCTGTTGAGAAAGCAAAGCCCAAGGTAAAATCAAAAACAAAAGTGAAAAATACCTCATCTTCGACTTTTGAATAATTGAACCAAAGGGGGAACGATGTTTTGCTCCGTATCAATGAAAACATGGTCGATTCCAGAGCGCTTTAACTCGTCAGACAAGCTGTTTTCTCGAAACTCGAATTCGTTCTTAAAAAGTTGTTGTGTTGACTCGGAACCGGCATTTACCCATGTTGTTTCGTTCGTCTCTGAATTAAAAAACTGAATCCAGCCTGAAAGCGGGATTTTTTGCTCTGAACGGTCGTTGACTTTGATCGCCACGAGGTCGTGGTGTTTCTTCGTTCGTTTTGCATCTTCCATAAACGGATTTTCACACTCAAAATCACTGATTAAAAAACTAATGCTTCTTTTTTTGTGGGTATTTCTCAAGAATTTCAGCGCTTCAGTCAAATTCGTTCCTCGGCTTTTTGCTTCAAATTCAATGAGTTGTCTTAAAATTAATAAAATGTGTTCTCTGCCTTTTTTAGGAGAAATGTATAATTCAATTTGATCCGAGAATAGAATAGCTCCGACTTTATCATTATTCGCCAATGCAGAAAATGCGAGTGTCGCTGCAATTTCAATTTGTCGTTGCTTTTTGGAACGTAATTCAAAACCAAATTCTGAAGAACCTGAAATATCGACTAAAAGCATAACGGTCAATTCACGTTCCTCTTCGAACACTTTTACGAAAGGAGAATTGTAACGAGCGGTAACATTCCAATCAATCGTTCGGATTTCGTCACCGATTTGGTAATCACGAACTTCACTAAATGCCATTCCTCGTCCTTTGAAAGCAGACTTATATTGACCGGAAAAAACCTGTTTTGTTAAACCTTTGGTTTTTATTTCCAGCGTTCGAATGGATTTAATGAGTTCGGCCGTATTCACGATTCAGTTATGGAACTTCAACTTGCGAAACAATCTTTTCAATGATGTCTTTGGATGTCAGATTTTCAGCCTCTGCTTCATAGGTAATACCAATTCGATGTTGTAAGACGTCAACTGCTACCGAACGAATGTCATCCGGAACTACAAACGCCCGACCTTGAAGAAACGCAAACGATTTCGCCGCCAATGCCAAGTTGATACTTCCTCGTGGAGAAGAACCAAAAGCCAACATATTTGAATAATTGCTCAGTCCAATCGAAGCAGGATTACGAGTTGCGAAAATGATGTCGACGATGTATTGTTCGATTTTTTCATCCAAATAAACTCTTCTTGCCAACTCGCGCAAACGAATAATATCCTCTGTCTTTAAAATTTGTTTTGGTTTGTGCAGACCTTCCGGACGAATGTTTGTTCGCACGATTTGACGTTCCTCTTCCTTTGTTGGATAGCCCAGTGAAACTTTAAGCATGAAACGATCGACTTGTGCTTCCGGCAAGGGATAGGTTCCTTCTTGTTCGATTGGATTTTGTGTTGCTAACACTAAGAATGGATCCGGAAGTTTAAACGTTTCTTCGCCGATTGTAATTTGTCGTTCCTGCATCGCTTCCAATAAGGCACTTTGTACTTTCGCAGGAGCTCGGTTGATCTCATCTGCTAGGACAAACGATGCGAAAACGGGACCTTTCTTTACAGCGAAAGATTCTGATTTTTGATGGTAAACCATCGTCCCTGTTAAGTCTGCAGGAAGTAAATCCGGAGTAAATTGTATGCGATTAAATGATCCATCAATGGCATCCGAAAGTGTTTTTATGGCTAACGTTTTAGCAAGGCCTGGAACTCCCTCCAATAAAATATGTCCATTGGATAAAAGTGCGATCAACAAGGAATCAAGCATTTTGTGCTGACCAATAATCGTTTTAGAAATTTCAGCTTTTAACGTTTCAATTCCGACTAATTCGATTTTAATTTCTTCGCTTAATTTACGAAGTGCTTCCGCCGGATTGACAGCGTTGGATGAGTTTTCAAACATAAAAGGTAATTGATGAAGAACAAAGTTGTCAAAGTTTGATCGGAAACACTTGTTTTTGCTGTTAATTCTTGTTAATCTTGTCAGCATCAATACTATGGAAAAACGAACGTGCCCCGAATGTGGAATAAAAGTCTCTGGTAGAAAAGACAAAGTTTTTTGCTCGGATTATTGCAGAAATACTTTCAACAATCGTCAAAACGAAGATGCAAATGCAACAGTCCGAAAAATCAATGCTATTTTGCGTAAAAACCGACGAATTTTAGCTGCTTTAAATCCAAACGGCAAGAAAACGGTTGACGGAATTACACTCGCAGAGCAAGGTTTCAATTTTCATTATTTCACAAACATTTATAAAACCCAAAAAGGTGCTCAGTATTTTTTCTGCTATGATTATGGCTATTTGAAATTGGAAAATGATCAATATATGTTGGTGCAGAAGCAGGATTATGTTAGGTGAGGTGGTGATTTTTCTTTTTTGGCATTGCCCCAAAAAACGAAACAAAAAAAGTCTAGCGCCAGAAAGATTTAACTACCCACCTTTTCCTTGTTGCTAAAATTCCCGAAACTCGTTGTCGTTCCTCCGCCTCAAACAAGCGGAAATTTTAACGCAACTTCGTCGTGTGGGTTCCCAGTTTAATCTTTCAATGCGCGGGAATCGTGGATATAAATGCATCAAAAAGTCATATGTCTCATGTCTTAAAATCCTACAGTCCTTTCGTCCTAAAATCTTCAAACAAAATCCCAAAACAAAATCCACCTATCTTTGCAACAAAAAAACGGAAATGCGCAAAATTTTTCAAAGCAGATGGTTTAAGATTCCATTTAACATTTTACTGTATGGATTCTCTGCTTATGGCTTTTTCTTGACGATGACTTATTTCGCGATGAAGTTCAAATTTACGAATGAAGCTGGTTCAATAGATTCTAATAACCGCTATTTTCAGGACATGCACGACAAATACAATCAATCTTTCAAGGTGGATAGCGTTTCTATGATGAGTCACCGATATGAAGTTTTGAATCGCATTTTGCTTTTGAACGAATATTATCCTAAAAATGCTCAATACATTCTCGAGGCGTATCAAAATTCGAAAGATGAAAAAATTGCGTTGCAAATGCTTGACGCCGTAGATCTTCGATTGAAAGATAACGCAGATTATAGGTCAGCGATTCAAGAACTTCGTGAAAAAAGATTGAAAAAAAATAAAACTACAGGCTTAAGTGTTTTTGAGTGGATGAACATCGAGGAATGGAAAGCTTTCAGAATCGCGGTGCAAAAAGATAAAAAATGGATTGATTCAGCAGCTCATGCATCTGGAGTAGAAGCTCGATTGATTGTAGCATGTTTAGCGGGTGAACAAATTCGGTTATTCAATTCAAAACGTGAATCTTACAAACGATACATTGGTCCTCTGAAGGTTTTAGTATTGGAAAACAATCTTTCTTACGGTGTTACAGGAATCAAGGAAAACACGGCGATTAAAATTGAAAATTATTTAAAGGATTCAACGAGTGTTTTTTATACAGGAAACAAATTCGCTCATCTCTTGGATTACGATACAACCAATAACTTTTCAAATAACATTAACGGAGATATGAATGCCCGTTTGAAGCGCTTGGTGCAATTCAATAATCACTATTATTCTTACTTGTATGCGGCATTATTTGTGAAACAAATCAAAATGCAATGGCAGCGCGCGGGATACCCTATCGATAATCGTCCAGAGATTATGGCTTCTCTTTTTAATCTGGGTTACGCCAAATCAAAACCGAAGAAAAACCCGAGTGTAGGAGGTTCAGAATACGAGGTCGGAAATTCAAAATACACCTTTGGTTCAATCGCTTTTGAGTTTTATTATTCAGGTGAATTGGCTGATGTCTTTCCTTATGAAAAATCTCGGTTTGACTGTTACGAGTAGGTTTATGCTAGAAAAAGTTCCTAACGGACATGTAAAAACTGAAAAGCACCATCATACTAAAAATAAAATTTAAAATAAATAGAGAAATTCTATTGTATTTTTGATTCTTGTCATTTTCACTAGGCGGCTTGTTGTTAGGCATGAAAAAAATAAAGCAAACTATGACATGTATAATTGGCATCGCTATAAACATTCCATAACGTTGTCTAACAGGGTAAATTAAACCATCTTTTAATTTTATTTCTACATTCTCTTTTCTCCATTTTGTATGAAAAATGGTAATTTTATCTCCCTTTTCTATTCTTTCTCCGACAAATTGAGGTACAACCAAAGGCCTATTAGCCGATTCATTTTTTTGTCGCGCTAGTTCGATTTCGAAAAAAAATTCCACTTGAGTTTCATTATCTATTGTTGTTTTTTCAATTTCTTGTTCTTTCGATTCACAAGTTTCAACAGTTGAATTAAAACCTAAAAAAGGTTCAATAACATATGTCGGAATTAGCAAAATAGAGGCAAACAACATTGTCATTTTCCACTTGCGACTAAAAAAAATTGTTTCAATAAACGTCGTTTTCACAGGCTCACCATATTCAATTTCTTCTTCAAACAATTCTTCCTCCTCAGAATTTATTTCTTGTTTCGAATCGAGATTTACCTTATCTATTCTTCTTTCAGGTTGTTCAACTTGATTTGAAATTTTAGTTTTAGCTGCTTTATTTTTAAAAGCCTCTAGCTGAGAAGTACTAATACAAATGACAGGACTAAAATAATCATCCTTCACTTTCGAAACTTTACCATTCGATTCTGTGCATTTAACCAAATCAAAATTCAATGTATTTGCATTCATACAACTTTCACATGCATGAAAATTAACAATTATATGATTTTGGTCTAGATTTTCAGCAATTGGTAAATAAAGAAGTTTATTTACATTACGTTCAGCAATTTCCTGCAACTGTTCAAGGTTTTCATAAACTAGATGTAATTTAAAATCTTGTTCTTTTGTCCATTTGTTGCAGTCTTCACAAAAAACGGATTCTTTAAGCCCAACATAACTAATAATTGGAACCATAGCGAAACCAATTAATTCCGAAATCCAATAGAACGTATTCCATCCTGTACTGGTAATTAAAATAGATTTAAAACTTACAAAAAACTCATTGAAATTTAATATTAATTCTAAAAGTGCATTTATATTAAATGAGTTATGCAGTTTATACAACATATAAAAAACCCATGATAAATAAAACGCTGTAAAAGTTGTTAAAATGAAAAATAATAGTTTGACTAAATTATTTCTGCACTTTGCCAAATCAGTAGTTCCTATTTGAACAAATGCCAAAAAAACTGCAAACACACAAAAAATAAAAATCTTGATCGCTGCTCCAATTAATGACATTGAGAAATAGGATAAGGAAAGCCCGTATAAATAACTCAATATTGGAATTAAGACGATTCCTGAAATTGGTCCCAAAAGCCAAAATGATCCTTTTTTCCCTGATTTCACATAAATTTCATTCATTTTATATCTATTTAAGAAACCGAAAATAATAAAATCAAACTAACTTTAGTGTAACGTTTTTCAAAATTGACATTATAGTCGATTCAAAAACTTAAATAAATTTAATTTATGGCCGAAAAAAACCACATCCAATGCCCAAAATGCGGGACGAGTATCAACGTGAACGACATTATAACACATCAACTCGAAGAGGAAATTCGCTCGAAATATCAAACAGAACTTCTTGAGGAACAGCAAAAGGTATTGGATCAATTGGAACTTATTCAAAAAGAAAAGGAAGAAATTGAGTTAACTAAAAAACGAGAAAAAGAACTTTTTCAGGAGAAATTGGATGAAAAACTGAAAGAAGAACGCCGTTTGATTGAGGAGAAAGTAAAACTAAAAGTTTCGGAAGAACAAGCCGAGCAATTCCAACAATTACAGGAAGAATTAAACGAAAAAACAAAGAAAATCAGTGAGTTAAATGTTGCCAAGGCAGAAATTGAAAAGTTAAAGCGAGAAAATGAAGAGGCAAAATCATTGGCTGAATTGGAGGCTCAAAAAAAACTGAATGAGGTTCTAAATGAAGAAAAAGTAAAGATTAAACGTGCAGCTGAAGAAGAAAACGAATTGAAAATCAAGGAGCTTCAGAAAAAATTAGATGACCAAAAACAACTCACCGAAGAAATGAAGCGCAAACAAGAACAAGGTTCTATGCAATTGCAAGGCGAAGTTCAGGAATTAGCCATCGAAGAATGGTTAGAAGCCCAGTTTCCGCTCGACAGCATCGACGAGATTAAAAAAGGAGCTCGTGGCGGCGATTGCATTCAAATCGTTAACACGCGCGAAGCTCAAAACTGCGGTAAAATTTATTACGAAAGCAAGCGCACCAAGGATTTTTCAGCCGGATGGATTGAAAAGCTCAAAGGCGACATGCGCGAAAAAGACGCTGATATCGGTGTAATTGTTACCGAAGTGATGCCTCCTGGAATGGATCGTATGGGAATGAAAGATGGAATTTACATTTGTACTTACGAAGAATTCAAAGCCTTAAGTGGCGTTTTAAGAGAAACCATCATTCAAGTCAACAATGCACTTGGTTCACAAGTCAACAAAGGTGACAAAATGCAAATGCTTTATGATTACCTAACAAGTAACGGATTCCGAATGTCGGTTGAAGCCATCGTTGAAGGATTTAACTCGATGAAAGCAGGTTTGGAAACCGAAAAACGTTCCATGCACCGAATCTGGAAGGAGCGTGAAAAACAACTTGAAAAAGTCATTTACAATACCATTGAAATGCACGCCTCAATTCGTGGAATTGCGGGAAATGCCATTCAGGCCGTTCAGGCGCTTGAGTTACCGGGTGAGGAAAGTGAAGTAGAAGATTAAAGTGAAAGTTATTGAGTGAAAGAATTAAAAATTGAAAATGTAAAATTTATTGATTTTTACTCCCAATGGAGTAAACAATAATTGCGATCGATATAGTTGTGAACAAAAAATTCGAAATTCAATTTTAAAACTTGTACTATAAATTTTTAATTCTACATTCTACATTTTTAAATTCTGAATTCTACATTTGAGCAATGAAAAATTTAATTTACTTAGGTTCCAACAACCGCGAAAGTCTAATTGATTTTGAAATTCCTAACAATTTTAATCAAGAAATTATCGTTTTCGTGCACGGATTTATGGGTTTCAAAGATTGGGGAGCGTGGAATTTGGTGCAAGATTTTTTCACGAAAAAGGGGTTCGGATTTTGCAAGTTCAATCTTTCACACAATGGCGGAACCATCGAAAATGGAA
>JBILIY010000308.1:0-2857 GCA_044368815.1 Crocinitomicaceae bacterium | reverse complement strand
AATTGAAATCAACAAGGAACTGGCATAGAAAATCAATTGATTATCACTATATCTGTTCAAAAGCTCCCAACGCATAAAGATGTCCAATAGACAAAGCAAAATGGGAATTAGGAAAATTTTTACAACAGCCTTCACCTCAATTAATTCAAACGAAATTCAATGTCCATTTTGGCGAGTTCCTTGAAAAGTTCATTGCTCGGTTTTACACGCATGGACCGGGATGGCATATTGACTTCAATTCCTTCCATAGTGTCAAAAATCGTAAATTGGATTGGGCATGAGCCTTCATTTTTTGTAAACAAACCATTTAATTTATCAATCATCAATTGATCCAAGGATTTACTTGATAATTTCAATTGCAGGTTTTTCGTCCGTTTTTCGCGTAAGTCATTCAAAAGCTCGATGCTATTCACCACAAATTCAACGTTCGTTCGATGTCGCGGAATTTCAACTCTACCTTTTATTACGATAAACGTTCCTGGTTCCATAAAATGTTTGTAGCGTAAGTAATTCTCCTTGAACAAGTTTAATCTGAATGAATCATTGTAATCTTCAATTGTCAAAGCTCCAAATCCGTCTCCATATTTTGTGAATCGATGTTCGCTCGTTGTAACGATAGCTGCAATTAACAAATCTCGACCTTTATGCGGAGTCAGGTCATTTAGCATGGACACATTACCATTGCAGAATGACTCGATTTCGATGCGGTGATCGTCGAGTGGATGCCCAGAGATGAAAATTCCGATGACTTCTTTCTCTTTGTTCAATTTGTAAATACTTGGCCATTCTTCGCATTTTGGGAATACCGGTTCTGGAATTACGGCATCAGAACTATTTTCGAAAAGATCTGATTGCATTGAATTCGAATCGTTTTTGGAACTTAATCCATATTTAATGGCAATTTCAATGTAGGATAATTTACCTGAGGAATCCATTGCAAAATACTGAGCTCGATGCACAGAAGTGAACGAATCCATCGCTCCTGAGTAAACTAAGCTTTCCAAAACGCGTTTGTTGCATGCTGTTGAGCTTAAACGAGTTGTCATATCAAAAATAGACGTAAAAGGTTGATTGGCTCGCTCCTCGATAATAGCATCAACTGGACCGCTACCAAGTCCTTTTACAGCGCCAAGCCCGAATCGAATCGCACCGGCTTTGTTTATGGAGAACGTAAGGTTTGATTCATTAACGTCTGGACCTAAAACCGCAATTCCCATTCGGCGACATTCTTCCATAAAGAAGGAAACCGATTTGATGTCACTCATATTATTACTGAGAACAGATGCCATATATTCCGCAGGATAATTTGCTTTCAAATAGGCCGTTTGATAAGCAACCCAAGCATAACATGTGGAATGCGATTTGTTAAAAGCGTATGAGGCAAATGCTTCCCAGTCTTTCCAAATTATGTCCCTTTCCGCTAGCTCGCTCGATGAAAGTCGGCTTCATTTTATCCAAAACTTTTCGATCTTTTTTACCCATCGCTTTTCGCAAGGTATCCGCTTCACCTTTCGAAAAGTCCGCCAATTTTTGAGACAACAACATTACCTGCTCCTGGTAAACTGTAATTCCGTAGGTTTCTTTTAGGTATTCCTCACAATCGGCAAGGTCATAAACGATTTCCTCCTCACCATGCTTGCGCTTGCAATAGGAAGGAATATATTCCATTGGTCCCGGACGATATAGTGCATTCATCGCAATCAAATCGGCAAAAACGGTTGGCCTCAACTCTTTCAAGTGCTTTTGCATCCCTGGAGATTCGTATTGGAAAATCCCAACGGTTTCACCTTTTTGAAAAAGTTCGTAGGTTTTTGCGTCGTCAATTGGAAATTTGTCAGGGTCTAAGTCGATTCCGTGTGTTTGCTTCACATATTTCACGGTATCTTTGATCAACGTCAACGTCTTTAAACCCAAGAAATCCATTTTCAACAATCCTGCTGATTCTGCAACCGAGTTATCGTATTGCGTGCAAACCATATCAGAGTCTTTAGCTGTCGCGACGGGAACAAAATTGGTTAGGTCGTCAGGCGTAATAATTACTCCACAAGCGTGAATACCCGTATTTCGAACGGACCCCTCTATTTGTGTTGCCTTTTGTAGCACTTGAGCTTGTAAATCAGTTCCAGAAGCTATTCTTCTCAATTCCTTGGCGTTGGCTACGGCTTCTTGATTTTTTAATTTATCAATCAACTCCAGTTCATCCATACTGAAAAGCTTTTTCAGCGAGATATCCGGTATCATTTTAGCCAATCTATCTGCTTCGGGCAATGACAAATTCATCACACGAGCTGTATCTCGAATAGCCGATTTTGCAGCCATTGTTCCGTAAGTAATAATCTGAGCTACTTGATTTGCACCGTATTTATTGATTACATAGTCAATCACCCGTCCACGACCTTCATCATCAAAGTCGATATCGATATCGGGCATCGAAATACGATCCGGATTCAGGAAACGCTCAAATAGGAGGTCGTATGCAATCGGGTCGACATTCGTTATCCCAATGCAATAAGCTACCGCAGAACCTGCTGCAGATCCACGTCCGGGACCAACCGCTACACCCATATCGCGTGCCGCTTGACAAAAATCCTGCACAATTAAAAAGTATCCAGGATATCCAGTTCGTTCGATTGTAGCCAGCTCAAAATCAATTCGTTCTCGAATTTCATCCGTCATTTCGGGATAGCGTTTTTCAGCTCCTTTATAGGTTAAATGACGCAAATAATTGTTCTCTCCGCGTTTACCGCCATCAAGCAAATCTTCTAACGCTTTGAATTCTCCGGGAATATCGAATGCAGGCAACAATACTTCTCTTGCCAATCGATAAGGTTCGCATTTTGAAATGATTTCTTCGACA
>JBILIY010000307.1:0-2873 GCA_044368815.1 Crocinitomicaceae bacterium | reverse complement strand
ATTCCCAAGAAGATTTGAGACTAGTGTAAACCCTGATGAATAATCAGCCAAATTAATTCGATAGGTTACCCAAGCTAACTTTGTTGCAATTTCTTTTGTGGAAACGACACAACTTAAAATTTCATTTTCTTTTCCGATTTGAACGCTAGCTACCTTCGATAAACCAATCGTATTCATACGTAAAGCCCAATCCCAACCGAATTGATATTGGGGTTTTCTAGTCAAAGGTGCCGCTTTAATTTTATTTGGATCGTTCGGCGCTGGAAAATGAAAGTTTTCAGATTCGAATTGTTTCTTGTGATAAAGAATTGGCGGTGTAAAAACTAGTTTAATCTCATTATATCCACAAACAACTTTCGTCTTAATTTCAATCTGATGTGGGTGGAAGAAATTGTCGGCTGAATAAATCTTTTCACCATGCAAAAAGACTTCAGCGTACGTATCGATATTTGGGAAATTAAGCTTTAAACTTTTAGAATTGTATTCCTTTTCAGACAAATAAAAAGTTGCTTTCAATTGCCATATTTCGTTTTCAATCCAATCAAATTGTTCTTCATTACAACCAAAAAACGGATTTGGAAGTTCACCGCTTTCAATTAATTTCTCCTGGATACTTCCGCTTGTCCCAAAAGATTGCCAAACTTGTTTTTTGGGGTGGTAAAATTCCCAGGAAAGTTCGTGTTGAGCGACTAATGTATTCGACACAAATAAGATAAAAATGAAATAATTAAAAAGGTGTATAATATATGGTCGGTTGTCAAACATAAAAACTTCAAGTTAGTCTTTAACACACCTAACATGATGACCCATAATCCAAGAAGTTGAATTGAAATAAAATAAATCATCCTTGCGATTTCTCAAATATTCCATTTCAGTCGATTTCGACTCTTTAGTAGCAACATTTACTCGAGGAGTTTCATCATCTTGACTATTGGATTGAAGCCAAAAACATCCATCATAATCTAAACCACCGCAACCAACATCACGCCATCCACCGAGACCAATTTTTAAACATTTTTTGCTAAAATCACCTCTGTCTATTTTTGCCGTATTATTACCGTAAAAAATATCCTCAAAATAATAATCGGTTGTAAACAGATAATCCTGAAGTTCTCTCCATTCTGACTCCTTAGAAATATGCCATCCCTCAGGTGCCAAACCCCTTGGGTCATTCACTGCATATAAATTATAAAGTTTCCCATAACTTTTGTCAAGGCCATTTCCATCATCAAGCACGTAATAACACCAAGCAGGTTGTTTATCAAATCCTTTTTGTTCCCATTCTTCATCTGATTGAGCCTGTGGAATTACATCACCATTTCGGAAAGTCTCAACCTCCAAGTTGTATTTCATCCAGGTTTGCTCGCCCATTATAACCTGTTCTGTCGACTTTATTTTTTTCTCAAGGTTTTCAACTTCGTTTCGTAAATCTGAAATGATAATTGTCATTGAATCAAGCGTTGCAGAACAAGATTGATCCAATAATTTCAATTCAATACGAAGGCTATCTCGTTCATTAACAAGATTCTTTATATTATCTTTTTTCGATTGTGAAAATGAATTTAAAGAGCAAACAAGAAAAAGTAACAAAGAAAAACCTACATTTCGCATAATAAATGAATATTTCGTTAAGTAAAAAAAAGCGGGGTTATGATAACCCCACTTTCATGTAATTCTGTTTATTTCGAACTAAATCACTTAATAAAAGTAACTACTTTTTGGAAAAGCTAGGATTTAAATTCAAATTATTACATTTTAATGATAATGAACTCAGTTCTTCTGTTCTTTTGATGTTCCTCCTCAGAGCAATTTGATTTAACGGCTCCTTCACAGGGACAATTGACTTTAAGTTTGCTTTCACCGAAACCTTTACCATAAATTCGCTGCGGATTTGAAATACGCTTCTTGATATATTCAGCTGATGCTTTTGCACGATTGTCAGACAATTTTAGATTCGAGGCAATACTTGAACGACAGTCGGTATGAGAACCTAATTCAATTTCCATTGTCGGATATTCATTCATTACCTTAACAATCTTATCTAACTCGACAGCCGCATCCTTGCGTATCTCATATTTCCCTAAATCAAAATAAATTGGTTTAATGTTTATCAAAGTAGATAGGTCAACTCCTATTTCAACTTTACCTAGGGATACATCCAATTTCTCGTTCAAATTGATCAATCCAGGCTTATCGATTTTGTGTGTATATTCAATTGTCTTTGTCAAATAACCTTGTTTTGATAGCGTTACATCATAGTTTAGAACGTCATTGACCTTATTTTTTGTCAATTCTTTTATAAAATCACCTTTTTGAGTTGTTGTTCCTTCAAAAACTACTTCTCCTGTTTTTTTATCTTTTATTTTAATAGTTACACCATCAAGTAATTGACCGCTCTTGTTATCCTTGATAGTCCCAATTAATCCAATTTGAGGGATTTTGGCTAATTCAACATCCGCTTTAATAGTACTTCCTGCTTGTGGAGATGTTTTTACGGTAGTTTTATTCTCAGTGTAATCTTTATTTTGTGCAACAATGACAAATTCCTTATTTGGATCTACATCAAAGCTATAATTCCCTTTATCATCGGCAACTACTGAAGCAATAACATTTCCACTTGCGTCCTTTAAATAAACTGTTGAACCAGCTAGAGTTTGCTTGGTGCTTTGATCGAGCACACTACCAACCAATCTCATTTTGAAAACGAATGGCCGATTTAATTGGAAAGAATATATATCATCATCTCCTTTACCTCCAATTCTGTTGGAGGAAAAATAACCCGACTTTCCATCCTTGTTAAATGTAAGTGCAAAGTCATCTTTTTGGCTATTAACTGGCTTACCTACGTTTGTTAAATTACCAAATGATTTTCC
>JBILIY010000020.1:0-9673 GCA_044368815.1 Crocinitomicaceae bacterium | reverse complement strand
CATGGATTTATTCCATTCAGGGAGTTTGTAGGAAGACTTTGTTGGCGCTTGAAGCAATGCTGTCCAATCATCACATTTTTTGATCGTCAATGATACCGAATCACTTTTCAATTTGGTATGTTGCAAATAAGCTAGCTGACTTCCGTCTTTTGAAAAAGAAAATTCAGTGACATTCTTCACTTTTTGACTTTTCTTTGGATCCAAATGGAAGTATGTCAGTAAATTTCCATCACTTTTTGGCTCTTCTTTTTTCTTCTTTTTGAAAAGATTGAATTTCTTTTTCTTCGGTTTCGTTAATTCATTTCCTTCTGTCAAATAAGCTAGATTACTTCCTTTTTCACCAATTGAAAAAGATTTCAGTTTCGGGATTTTAATTAACGAATCTTGTTGCGTTAAATAGATAAACAGCGAATCTTTTGGCCATTTTTTCTTATCGATTTTATTCAACTCGCAACGACGCAACGTATCAAATCCCGGAGTAACTTTAAAAGCAATGAAAGACTCATCAAAAGCTATTTTAGCATCTTTTCCTCTGTAAATAGAGTCTAATTTTTGCGTTTTAGCATTGTAGATGAACAAATAACCATCTCCTTTCAACGGTGTTTTTTCATACGTTATGAAATTACCATTTGATGAAAGTAGTTGTTTATCAGTTCTTTTCCACTCGTAATAAGAAGTATGATCGATGATTTTCTTTTGGGCATTCAACCCGAAAGAAAAAATCATACACGCAATCAGGATTTTAAATTTCCATTTCATTCGGTAAATATACCAAACTAGAAACTTATTTTAATTCATGCGACAATGAAATTACCTTCCGTCACCATCAAGTAAGTTGCCCAATCCTCCAAGGATGCTACCCTCTTCTTTGCGCTGAGTTGCCCCGTATGATAAAATGCGTGATGCCAATCGTGAAATTGGAAGCGATTGCAACCAAACTTCTCCTGGTCCACGAAGCGTTGCAAAAAATACTCCTTCTCCACCGAATAATGTATTTTTAATTCCGCCAACAAACTGAATATCGTAATCAACTTCTGAGGAATAGGCAACGATACAACCGGTATCAACTCGTAACACTTCTCCAGGATTCAACTTGCGACTCATTACATGTCCACCGGCGTGACAAAAAGCCATTCCGTCACCCTCCAATTTTTGCATGATGAAACCTTCTCCACCAAATAAGCCTGTTCCTAATTTTCGCTGAAACTCGATTCCAACTGAAACGCCTTTCGCAGCGCACAAAAATGAATCTTTTTGACAGATTATTTTACCATTATATTGCTTGAGATCGATTGGAATAATTTTTCCTGGATACGGAGAAGCAAATGCCACTCGTGCTTTACCAAAACCAGTATGTGTGTATGCAGTCATAAAAAGGCTTTCACCTGTAAGTAATCGTTTTCCAGCACTAAAAAGTTTACCCATGAAACCTTGTTGCTGTTGCGAACCATCACCAAAAATCGTTTCCATTTGAATTCCTTCATCCATATACATGAACGAACCAGCTTCAGCAATCGCCGTTTCTTGTGGATCCAATTCAATTTCAACTAACTGCATTTCTTCACCCTTGATGAAGTAATCTATTTCATGGTTGTTTCTCATTATCTAATTTTTTTTGAAATTCAAATTTATAAGAAAAGAAACAGCTACGAATTAAGTTTGAATTAATATTCGTTAAAATATTACAGGCGAAATAATATGGATTAATCAGAATGAATAACCAACAAATTATGCTGTATAGTTTCAAATGTCGTCAATTACTATTGTGGTTATTTCATTCAAATTTGAGTCTAAGTAAATATGTTCGAAGATTATTTTATTATCCCTCAATTTGTGTATTTCACGAAGATCTCTTAAAGCAATTTTCTTCATTAATTCATTTTTTGATTCTTCAATAAAATTGTTCTTTGTTTTTTCATCCAAATCTTCCGAATTTACATGGATTTTATATCTGTACTCAATAGTGAAATCATCCACTGCTTTTATTGAAATAATGGAATCTTTGTTTCCCAGCGAAATTGGAAATTTTTGGTTCATCGTAGTTAATTGATCAATTAACTTTATTTCTTTTTTTTCTACATTTAATTCATGGTTAAAAAACTTATCTCTAAAACGATAAGCCCATAAAGCAATAAGAATTAGGCAAGTTGCAAAAACAAAATAAATCGGTTTTACTTTCCAATTTGAACTGTCTTTTGCAAAGCCTTCTTGCCAAATGTTATAAACGCCAAGAAAAAAAATTAAACCACTTTTCGTATCTGGTTGTGTTAAAAGCGCAGAACCACCAAATGACAGGCAGAAAAAAACACCCATTCCAAATATTATTTTACTTGATTTATTTTTTGAGTTCATCGTTTTAAAGTTTAATTTTCTTGTATTCCTTAAAAATCTTTGTTCGCTGAGTCAATAATGATTGTAACTGGGCCATCATTTACCAGATAAACTTTCATATCTGCACCAAATTCACCAGTTTGAATTATTGATTTTAATTCCTTTTGTGCTTGCTCAATGAAATACGTATAGAGCGGGATAGCTTGTTCTGGTCGAGCTGCTCGAATGTAACTCGGACGATTTCCTTTTTTCGTTGATGCATGAAGCGTAAATTGACTTACAATAAGTAATTCACCCTCAACATCTTGGACTGATAGATTCATTTTCCCTTCCTCATCGCTGAAAATTCGGAGATTTAGTAGTTTTTGAACTAAATAATCAGCATCGGATTGGACATCAGTTGTTTCAATGCCAACTAATACCATCAGTCCCTTTGAAATCGATCCAACAATTTTATCTTCGATTCTAACGGAGGCTTCAGAAACACGTTGAACCACAATTCTCATACAAACTCATTTCTACGATATGGATCGTTTTCATCCTCCAACATCAGTTGAACATAGCTTTGATATCTTGATTCTGCTAATTCAAAAGACTCAACGGCTTGTTTGACAGCGCAATGTGGTTCATTCAAATGTTTGCAATTGTGAAAACGACATTCACCAATAAGTTCGCGCATTTCAGGGAAATAATCTTTGTAGTGTTCTTTATCCAAATCAACCAATCCAAATGCGCGAATCCCTGGCGTATCAATGATGTATCCACCTGATTGAAGTGCGTGCATTTCAGCGAACGTGGTTGTATGCTTTCCTTGTTCATGAACTTGTGATATTTCACCTGTTCGAAGATTCAACGTCGGATCCAAAGCATTCACCAAAGTGGTTTTTCCAACACCGCTATTTCCAGAAATCATGACCTGCTTCCCATGAATTTCGGCTCTCAAAAAAGCAATATTTTCTTGATTTTCAGCTGAAATGGGATGACATGGATAGCCAATCTGAGAATAAATTCCCGTCAACTCCTTTAACAAGGTATGTTCTTTTTGGCCAAATAAATCAACTTTATTGAATAAGATAGTTGTCGGAATACGAAACGACTCAGCGGCGACTAAAAAACGATCGATAAATGCGATTTGTGTAACAGGAGATTTTAAGGTAACTAGCAAATACGCTCGATCAATATTTGAAGCCAAAATTTGCATTTGCTTACTCAAATTCGTTGACTTGCGAACGATGTAATTTTTCCTTGGATATATCGATTTAATCGTGTAATCGGTTCCTTCCAACTCAATTGCAACCTCATCGCCAGCAGCAACGGGATTTGTAGTCTTCAACCCTTCAATTCGAAGTTTTCCTTTGATAGAAGCCTGAATCGTTTCCTTTGATTCCAAAAGTACATTATACCATCTACCAGTCGATTTGAGAACTAATCCTTTCATGAAGTTTGAATTGGGATAAAACTACTAAAATTATCCGACTCATTTTTGCATCTTACTTTTTATGGTCCAACCGATTAATTGGGCACGCTGCTTCGCTTGATTTGAAATTTCTCCCGAAAAAAGTTCGTCTATTGTTTCATTAAATAAAAGCAACCAACGCTCAAAATGAATTTCTTTCAATGGCATGTGCAAATGCTTTTCGACAACATTCGTCGTGTAACCTGGTTCATTTAAAAGAGCAAAACTCCAAAAGTGAATCATTTTTGGCATGTGAATTTCAAAATCTAAATCCTTGAAAAATGGACTTAACTCATCGTCCTTTTTGACCTTTTCATAAAAAGTTAGAACCAGGGCTGTAATGTCGTCTTTTGAAGAAATGTCATTCATAAAGCAAAATTAATCTGAAAGTTTAAGAATGTAACGTTTCTTAAAAATGGCCGTAAAACTCTCAAAATTTTTATAATGATGAACGAAGCACATTTTCACATAATCATTAATCACTTTCCTATCATTTTACCGATTGTAGGATTCACGATTTTAATGATAGGGTTTATTTTAAAAGCCGAATTGGTTAAACGTATTTCATATGGAATACTTGTTGTTTCAGCAATAATGACATACGTCACCATGAATTCAGGAAAAGGTGCAGAGGAAATAGTAGAAGAACTTGGAAGGAGTCATGACGCGATTCATATACATGAAAAATTTGCAGAAACCTTTGCGATTCTTTCCTACCTTTTGGGTTTGCTTTCAATAATTGCATTTTTGTTAAATTGGAAAAAACATCCTTTCAAAAATCTTTCAATGTTTTTGGTAATTGGAATTTCTATGTTAGTAATTTATCTTGCTTTTGGAACAGGTAAGAGTGGCGGAGAGATTTCACACGAAGAGATTAAATCTGGTCAACAAATTGATGAACATTAAAAAATCATATCAGCATTCCTTTAGCTACTGTTTCATAAACCTACCTTTTATTGAATAATTATTTCGTATAACCTCAATCGAATAAATACCAGCGGGTAAATTTTGGATGTTTATTTTGGAATCATCAATTATAAATGCTCGCTGAACTTGTTGCCCAAGAAAATCATGAATGGTAAATTGCATATCTTTTGTTGCTCCAATAATTTGTATTTCTTCCGATGCCGAATTTGGAAAAATGATCAACTCCTGATTCTGCAATTCATCAACTGAACTATTGGGATCAAATACAATAAACTGCCCCATCATTCCTCCATCCTCATGCGTTAACATATGACAATGATACATATATGGGACGGAATCATTTGCGAAATCTTCAAATTTGGTAATGAATCTAATCGTTCCTTGTCCTCCAGGAACAAGTACAACATCCTTTCTTCCTGCCAATTCAGGAGGTGGAGCTACTCCATTGATATCCAATATATAAAATGGCACATTGTGTAAATGAAATGGATGGGCAATTGGGGTATTGTTTTGCAGCGTCCATACTTCTGTATTATTCAAAGGAATAGAATAATTAATAACATCCATATCGAAGGTTGTATTGTTAATCAAAAATGGCCCTACGATTGCAGTTGGCCCCATTGTTTGAGGTGAAAAAGTTAGTATTTTGGAGGCGTTAGCGTTACTTTCCAACCATGGATTATTAGCAACCAAAGCATTAGGTATTGATAAAACTGGGTTTACAGTTTGAGGAATCACTTGGATTTTAAGAATTTGAAAATCGTTACCGTTTAGTGGATTGAGTGTATAATTTGGTATTGTTTGTCCAGGGCCCATTCCCGGTTGTGCCGCACCATAAACGGCGTTAGGCAATTCCGAGGCAAAAGACATCAAATTCAAATTTTGGCCATTCAACCCTTGTAAATCAATCACAATCTCCGCCCTTTCTCCAGGAGAAAGTTTCAATCGAGTTAATGAAACTGGGGTGTTCAGCAAACCTCCATCGGTGCCAATAAGTTTAAATGAATTCCCATCGGATAAACCCAAATTATAAACACGCTCAGAAGATCCATTTAATATTCTTAAGCGAACAACTTGAGCGGGCAACTGAACAAATGGATCAATCGTACCATTCACAAGAATAGTTGTATCTAATGCTGTTTCAACTACAATCTGGTTATTCGCATCGAATCCTTTTGATTGAATAATTGCGGGTATGTCATCAATTCCATATGTTCTTGGCAAATTTAAAGCAGCCTCTTCGGGATCTCGAACGATAATCATCCCAGCAATTCCCATTTGTACATGCATATTTGTCATGTGATGCAAATGTGGATGATACCAATACGTAGAAGCTTTATCCATTACTTCAAACGTTGGAGACCAGATTGAAAATGGTGGTATTGGAGTGTGAGGACCACCATCATCATCCGAAGGAACATGCATACCATGCCAATGAAGTGTTGTTGAATCCATCAACAAATTGGTAACTTCCATCGTTACTTGTTGACCTTTATTTAAGATAATTGTCGGAGCTAACATTGGACCATTAATCCCCATCGTTTCTGTCTGACTTCCTGAAAATAAATGCATGTGATCATGCCTAATTTCAAGGGGAATAAAAGGACCTGAAATCGTATCTGGAATAAATAATGACTGCTGCCCCCAAAAAGAAAATGGAATTAGAAAAAACAGGATAGATATTTTCATGAATAATAAATTGATTCTTGAAATATTATCTTTTACATGTGTTTATTCCCAATGGAAAATAAAGCGGACAAAAACTGATGAAACTTGTTAAAACAAAGACACCTGCAAATGCCAACAAGACAATACCGAATGTGCCAGGAATTACATTTTTAAAATACAAAACGCTAATTACTAAAGCGAGAATTAGGCGAATGATACGATCGGTTATACCCATATTCTTTTTCATTTTCAAGGATTTTAGTCAACGAAGATCGTGGAAATTATGCCTACTGAGTGCAACTTATATTACACAACAGTTAATAGTTTAAAAAAAGAATGGTTTACTTCCCGTTCCAATTAGTCATTGTCAATTCCAAACCTTGAGTTGCGAAACTTTTAATAAATTCAGTTGCTATAGAAATTCGCTCTGGCAAAGAAAGGAATTCCTCCTTCGTCCATTGACCTAATACATAATCAGCTTGTCTGCCTTTCGAAAAATCATTTCCAACTCCAAAACGAAGTCTAGCGTAATCCGTTGTATTTAATGTTGCTTGAATATCCTTAAGACCATTGTGACCGCCATCGCTTCCTTTTCCTTTCAATCTAAGTTTGCCAAATGGAAGAGCGATATCGTCTGTTATAACTAACAAATTTGAAATCGGAATTTTCTCCGCTTGAAGCCAATAATTAACTGCCTTTCCAGATAAATTCATGAAGGTAATTGGCTTTATCAAAACGAGAGTTTTACCCTTAAATCTAACTTCCGCGCGGTGAGCTGCACGATTCAACGAAAATGAATCTCCTAATTCTTTGGCAATAACATCCACAACTTTGAAACCAATGTTATGCCTTGTTTCCTCATATTCCGAACCGGGATTTCCTAAACCTACGATTAAAAACTTCATCTTACTTTCCCCATTGCGGACAACTGTCGCAGCCTTTTTTAGGTTTAAAATAAAATAAGCCTCCTGCTACTATTTCTACAGCCGAAAATCCAAGCTTTTGATTCGCATTGGATGTGTAATCATTTGGGCGAGTATCTACATTAATCTGATTTAAAAAACCCGCAGTACCATTCATTTGCACAAAAAAATGTTTCCAAAATTCAAACCGAGCTCCAGCATGCGCAGAGATTCCCATGCCAGACATAGAAACCGTTTGAACATCTTTTCTACCTGCAAATGTAAAATCGTTAAAACTTAAAATCCCCCCAGAACTTAATCCAAAAGAAGATGAAAAAGCAAATTCACCGCCTTGACTTCTAAACCACTGATCAATCCGAGCTACCTCGAAACGAATGTAATTCATGCCATTGGTGTTTTCATAATGAAACGTTTCCTCCTGGGTAACAACGGGCTCATTGTTATAATTTCCTGACCAATTTGTAACAACATCTACACCTGAATTTATATTTCCAGAAAGGGTGTACGGTTGGTTATCAACTAAAACATATTTCATATGATCATATCCAATCGAAATCGCCCAATTATTTTTTATGTTGTAACCTAGTCGAAAATTGAACTGTGGAACAGTTAATTCTTTGATAGAAAAATAGGTGCCAATATCTTTAGTAGGTCTATCAACACCTTTTGCTCCGTTCAAGGTAAAATTATAACCAGGTCCATTGAAATTGATGTTACTCTTCGTGTAAAAGCTTCGATTATAACCCCAATAAAAGAAAAGAGTTCCCGCTGACCAAGATCTCTTCGTCTTTGTTCTTTTATATTGAGAAAAAGAAATGGAAGAAATAGAAATTAATGCTAATAAAAATATAGTTTTCATGGAGCAATGATTTTAACAAATTCTTCTTGCGTTAAGATTCGTTCCAAACGATAATGAACTTTTTTGTTTAAGCTGTGCCATTCAACTAGCCCATAGCCTTTAGCAAAGTATGCTAATTGTTTGGCTTCATAAGCCTGTTCCTTTTTGGTAAAGGGATTTAAAACGGTTTGTCGCACCAAATCGTCAAAAACAAGCGCTTCGGATTCTTCCTCCTCCATCACTGTTATGGTTTTACGTTTTTTAAAGTTACGTTTTACCTCACGCAAAATCAATGTAGAATCAATAACTCCTTTAAATTTTACAGCAAACCAAGATTCTTTTTTCAAATCCATTGGAAATAGTATGTTTTTGTAAATGCGGGCTTTTTCCTTTTTTTTAAATCGATCAACCACCATTTGATCAAATACGGTAAGTGAATCAACATTGTAATTTATGGCGTCCAAAATCCTTCCATCACTAGAATATCTCTCAACAACAATATGTTCTCCAGCGAAGTCACTTATCGCGTAAATGCGATGAAATTCTTCATCAAGACCATGCGCAATGTCTCGATACAAATAAATTTTTGGAATTGTATCAATCGGGTAAAAGTATTCCGCATTTGGATTTACGGTTTTAAACTTTTCATTATTCGTACCGCATGATATCAATAGAAGTAATGAACTGAAAAAAAATAAAATCAACTTCATTTAGTCATTTTTAAAAAAGCTACTTCTTGTTCTGTTAAATGTCGAAACATCCCACGAGGAAGATCTTTTTTGGTCAAACCCGAGAATTGCACACGATCAAGTTTAATTACGTTATATCCCAATGCCTCAAATAAACGTCGAACAATTCTATTTTTTCCGGAGTGCAGTTCTACTCCTATCTCACGGGAGGAAGCATCATCTACATATTCTGCTTTATCAACTCTCGTTTTTCCATCTTCAAGATCTACGCCGTTTAACAGTTTTTCCAAATCCTCTCTGGTAACAGGCTTATGCAATTCAACGTGATACAATTTTCTCGCTTGATACCTCGGGTGAGTTAGTTTTTTCGCCATATCCCCATCATTTGTAAAAAGCAGAAGTCCAGTAGTTTCACGATCTAAACGTCCGACGGGATAAACACGTTCACGACAGGCCTTACTGACTAAAGTCATTACCGTTTTTCTTCCGCGTGGGTCATCCATTGTAGTAATGAATCCTTTCGGTTTGTTTAATAAAACGTATCGTTTTTTCTCTGCATTGATGGTTTCACCGTCATATTGAACCACATCATCGGGTTGAATTTTATAACCTAGCTCGGTAACAATTTTTCCATTAACAGAAACAACTCCGGTTTGAATCAAGACATCAGCCTCTCTACGAGAACAAACTCCTGCATTCGAAAGATATTTGTTTAACCGAATGTTATCCTCTCGAAATGAAGGAAGCGGATCTCCTTTTTTGACTTTGATTTTAAAGTCAATGTATTTTCTTTTGTCACGATAAGTAACTGTTTTTTTGTTCTCTGTCGTTCCTTTCGCCA
>JBILIY010000306.1:0-2887 GCA_044368815.1 Crocinitomicaceae bacterium | reverse complement strand
GAAAAATGAAATAATTGTATTGAAAAACATGGATTCAGGGGAGCAAATAAATATGGACTTTCAAGAATTTTCTAATTTTCCATTTCATTGATAAGACTAACATATTTATAAAAAAGAATTACATACCATGAAAAAAATAATTTTGCTTACAGCTGTTGTATTAATACTAATTTCTTGCGGAAGTAAAAAAGGTTCTTGGACAGAGGAGGACAAAAAGAAAGCTAGCGACTATATCAAAAAATCCGAAGGTTCACTTGAGTTTCTTGGAACGAGTAAAGAGGAATTTATTGATTGCTATTTGGAAAAAGTAGAAAAAAAATACGACAATTTCGATGAGTCAACCGCTGATTCCAAAGGTACAGACTCGTTAACTGCATCTTGTTTCGTAGAAATTTTAATGGGAAAATAGAGTTCAACAAAATTCTACTAACGCAGGGATGCTCCAAACTTTTCTTGGAAAGACGTTTTAATCTTATTCATCACCCCGTCAATTTCAGAATCCGTAAGCGTTCGTTCTTGGTCTTGAAATGTGAATGACAAAGCGTACGATTTCTTTCCTGCTTCTAAATTTTTTCCTTCGTAAACGTCGAATAGATTAACTTCTCGAAGCAATTTTTTATCGCAATTCAAAGCAGTTTCTTTCAATTCACCATAGGTCGTTTCCTTATTTAAGAGAAGTGAAAAGTCCCTTCTGGCGGCAAATGTTTTTGGTAAATCCTTGAAATTGATTTTAACGATTTTCAAACTTTCAATCAGTTGATCCCAGTTGATGAAAGCGCAATAAACTGGATTTTTAATATCGAAATGATCCAATAATTTTTGTGAAACCAAACCAATTTCTAAAATGTCTTTTTTGAGTATACTACATCTTTCACCATCCGAAAATAATGCGTTTTGTAATGTCATGAAGTGGAAATGCTCAAACAAACCAATTCTCTCGAAAAGTGACTTTACGATTCCTTTCAAGGTGTAATAGGAAACAAAATCTTTTTCGCTATTCCATAATTCCTGATATTTACTTCCGGTAATCGCGATTGCAAGCACATTTGTTTCTTCGTAACCAGAAGGATACAAGTGGTAATTCTTGCCAAATTCAAACAATTTGAGGTTTGGATTCTGACGATTTTGGTTCCGTTGTATATTCTCCAATAAACCAAAAACGAGTGTTTGGCGCATAACTTCCAAATCCTGACTCAAGGGGTTCAATAAGCGAACATTTTGTTCCGTTTTCAAAATTTCACCTTCAAAAGTCTCCGCGTAAGATGTTTTAGTCAACGAATTATTCAACACTTCATAAAATCCTTTAGCTACCAATAATTCTGAAATTGTTCCTTGAAATTTATCTCGATCAATTGATTTCTTGGAATTCACTGCCAAATGCCAACGATCTGGCAATGGTATGTTATTGAAACCATAGATTCGAAGAACTTCCTCAGCAACGTCAGCTTCACGTGTTACATCAATGCGATAAGCTGGAATTTCCAATTCGATTTCATTCTCATTTTCTGAAAGGATTTTAAAATCCAAATCGTTAAGAATGGAAAAATGCTGTTCCTTAGGAATCGGATAACCGATTAATTGATTCACTCGATCTAAGTTGATGGCCAACGATTTTTTATGTTCGAAATTATCAACTTTAATATCAAGAGGAGTCATTCCAATTGAGCCGCCTGCGACCTCAATAATTAAGTTCGCTGCTCGTTGTAAGGCATAAAAAGTCAAATCAGGATCAACACCACGTTCAAATCGAAAACTTGCATCGGTATTCAAACCATGAAGACGAGCAGTTTTTCGAACGGAAACAGAGTTAAAAACAGCCGATTCCAAGAACACGCTTTGCGTTTCTGATTTAATTCCGGAAGTCAATCCTCCGAAAACTCCTGCGATGCATAGATCATCTGTGCCATTGGAAATCATTAACTCTTCTCCTGATAAGGTGCGTTCAACTCCATCCAGCGTGATGAATCTCGAATTAGCATCAGCTTTTTTAACCTCAATTTTACCATTCAACAAATCCGCTTCAAAAGCATGAAGTGGGGTTCCAAGTTCACGCATCACGAAATTCGTTACGTCTACAACATTGTTGATAGGAGTCAAGCCAACTGCGCGCAAACTTTTCTGAAGCCATTCAGGTGAGGGAGCGACTTTTACATCGGTGATAGTAACTCCACAATAGCGTGAACAGTTTTGTTTATCTTCAATTTTAATGGTAATTGGGAAATTAGAAGTGGGATTCAACTCATGTACTTCCGGCCAATTGATTTTTAAATTCAGTTTTTTGTGAAAATTCAAATGTGCCATCAAGTCTCTCGCAACTCCAATATGTCCCATCGCATCAGCACGATTTGGGGTTAAACCAATTTCCAACTGGTAATCATCCTCTAAATCGAAATAGGTTGCAGCATTCGAACCAATAGCTAAATCATTAGGTAAAACCATGATTCCTGAGTGTGATTCACCGATTCCTAATTCATCTTCAGCGCAAAGCATTCCAAAAGAATCAACACCACGAATTTTTGCGGCTTTAATTTTAAAAGGTTCGTCCGGCTTTGGATAAAGTGTACAACCAACAGTGGCAACGACAACCGTTTGATCTTTAGCGACATTCGGTGCGCCACAAACAATTTGTAACGTTTCAGTCCCTATATCGACTGTTGTAATGTTTAACTTGTCTGCGTCAGGATGTTTTTCGCACGTCAGAACTTTTCCAATTACAACACCTTCCAATCCACCTTTAACTGCTTCAATTTTTTCGATAGACTCAACTTCAAGACCAGTGTCAGTCAAAATTTGTCCTGCTTCCTCAACCGAAATTTCGGTATTGATGTATTTTTTGAGCCAATTAAAAGATATTTTCATATGACTCGATGAAGTGCAAAATTAAAAA
>JBILIY010000305.1:0-2890 GCA_044368815.1 Crocinitomicaceae bacterium | reverse complement strand
AACCGCTCCACGGTGTGTTGATTTAAACTAAAACTCATTTCGATTTTGAATTAGATTTAACGCCATAAAAGTATAAGGAGTGGTGCTGTACTTGCACTCCAAAAAGATCCTCAATCGTTTGCTTTATTTGTTGAATACGCGGATCGCAGAATTCAAATACTTCACCTGTATCGGTGCAAATAACATGATCGTGTTGTTTGGAACCGTGTGACTTTTCAAATTGAGCGATGTTCTTCCCAAATTGATGTTTACGAACCAAGTTACAAGCTAAAAGTAAGTCGATTGTATTGTACAATGTTGCTCGTGAAACTCGGTAATTGTGATTTTTCATTTTGATGTAGAGCGACTCGATGTCAAAATGCCCTTCATAATCGTAAATTTCAGCGAGTATAGCAAAGCGCTCCGGAGTTTTTCGGTGACCATTCTGCTCCAGGTAGGCAGCAAAAATATCTTTAACAATTCCTTTTAGTTCTTCGTTTGTCATTGTTAGTTACACGCAAATTTAGTTATTTTATGCGAGTGACTATTTTTATAGTTGATTGGGAGGTGATACTTTTTCAACACATTATGAACGAAAACTGGTAGGATTCGATGAATCAATTCACGCGATTTTTATAATGACTAAAAGTGATTTGATGTTTTTGAATAATTAATAATATAAAAGTGTTATTAAAGGGTTTTAGTTTTTGACTGTATTTGTTTTGATTTCGGTTGTTTCATGATTACAATTAGCACATTTGTAATAAATTTTAAAAGTCTTTTTTTTGCCATCAACTAACTTTTCGTAGCTACTTGTAATCTCATTTTTTTTATTTCTTCTGTAAAGCGTTTCTTTAATTTTTGTTGGTTTTTCATCAATTAATTCAGAGCCATTTTTTTTCAAAGCTCCAAATTTACCGCACGACTTACATCTGTATGCAATTTGTTTGTATACCCAATAGCATAACCCTATGAATATCAGTAAAAAAATAAAGCCTCCACCAGAATACTCTACATAATTAAATTTTAAAATACTTCGTTCAATCATAATTTGAATTATATTAATAAATCGATTGTTGGTTTTCTCAATATCCTAAATTCAGAAATTTTAAAAGCAACCATTGTGCATTAAAATGTATTATGAATTTGTAGAATTGAAATGTAAAAATAGTAATTAACTTTATACATATGTGATGCTTTTAATAAATTAATCCGCGTAATTTTCATCAATTAGTTATTTTGCTTTATCAATTCTTCTCAAATCCATTAATATTGAAGTATACTGATAGCCGGTGTATATCAAAATCCATATTTTTCTGTTTCAACAAAAAAGCCTCGTCCATTTCGAACAAGGCTTTCAATTAATTTTTGAGTTTCTAATTATCTAATTATAGTCATTTCATCCACGATGTGTTTTGCACCAGCGTATTTGTCGATGATAAACAATACGTAACGAATATCAACATTGATTGTTTTTTGCAACTTGCTGTCGAAAATAACATCTCCTGCCATTGCTTCAATGTTTCCGTCAAAAGCCAATCCGATTAATTCTCCTTTTCCATTTAATACCGGTGAACCTGAGTTACCTCCTGTGATATCGTTATTGGTTAGGAAATTTACCGGCATGTAACCACCTTTATCTGCATATTCACCAAAATCCTTTTTATCGTTCAATTCAATTAATCGTTGTGGAAGATCAAATTCTTCATCATTTGGTTTGTATTTTTTAATTGTACCTTGAAGCGTTGTGTAGTAATTAACTTTGGCGTCGTTTCTCTTATCAGCAGGAAGAGCACTTACCTTTCCATAAGTCAAACGAAGTGTGCTATTCGCATCTGGATATTTAACTGGGCTCAATTTAGACTGACGCATTCCATCTACCAACAAACGATAAGCCTTTCCAAAGTCATTTTGAAGTTTTGTTAGTTCATCTGAACGTTGATTAAGGTGCGCAATCATTTCACCTGAAAGTTTCATTAAAGGATCGTTTTTTAACTGTTCAACTGATGGTACAGCAATAAAGGCTTTCACTTTATTCAAGGATGTCAAAACAGATGTTTCGAATATCGCATCGACAAAATATGAAACGGTTTTGTTACCATTTTTATAAGCGCTTTCAATTGTTGGAACTAGTTTGTATCCTGCTTTCGAAGCATAAAGATTCAAACCATCAACTAAAATGTCTCGTTCAGTTGCTAAATGTGTAGTTCCGAAAAATTCCTCGGCAGCATTATTAATTTCGTCATACATTAAAAGTCTTTTTGCCTCGTCAGCAGCAGCATAGGCCTCCAGCTGAGTTCCAAGTGTTCGCGCAATCTTAGCGTATTCTGAACCTCGAAACATGATCTGCAAATAGTTGTCATGTCTCGATTTTTCATTTGTTGCTTTGTAGAAATCATTGATCGTTGCAGCAACATTCCCATATTTTTCCTTGTTTTCTTTTTTATTTGCCCAAGCATTGAATTTTGCTTCATTGACTGCTTTCGACTCGGAAGTTTTGAATTTTGTCAATGCGTCAATCATTCCTTGACGATTTTTCCAATAGTTTGCGATACCAGCATATTTAGAAGCATAGTTAAGTCGAACCGCATCATCTTTATCCATGTATTTTTTCATGGCGTCCATTGATGTTTTAGAAGCTTCAACCCAAGCAGGATATGCGAATTTGACGTTTTGTTCAATTCCACCCGCAGGCAACCAACGATTCGTTCTACCGGGATATCCAAGAATCATTGCAAAATCACCTTCTTTTACTCCTTTTATGTTCACTGGTAAGTGGTGTTTCGGTTTTAAAGGAACATTATTCGTTGAATAATCTGCTGGATTTCCGTTTGCATCACCATAAACTCTAAACATTGAAAAATCACCGGTATGACGAGGCCATTCCCAGTTGTCTGTATCACCACCAAAT
>JBILIY010000304.1:0-2894 GCA_044368815.1 Crocinitomicaceae bacterium | reverse complement strand
CTAAAAAATTGGTATCAACGTTGTTAGCTCGATTCAATTTTGATTCTATTGTGGATTTCGGCTGTGGAAAAGGTACTTTCACACACTTGTTGCAAAAGGAAAACAACGAGGTGATTGGAATCGACATTTCAGAAACTGCAATAAAAAAAGCCCGAGCCAAATATCCGAAAATTGATTTTCGTGTTGGGAACAGTGACTCATTTGCGGAAATCGAATACGTTGATTTGGTTTTGGCAATAGAGGTTTTATCGTACTTGGAAAATTGGAAAGAAATTTTAAGTGTAATTTCTCGTAAAACCAAGTACTTTCTAATCTCTGTTTATATTCCTTTAGATCCAATTGGATATATTAAAAGCCTATCTGATTTGGAACTGAATTTAATGCAGGATTTTACGATTGAAACCAAATTGATCGTAAATGACAACTCATGTATTTTCTTATTAAAAAGTAAAGTATTAAATAAATAAATTTTAAATAAATGCCTGGATTTGAATTAATTGGAAAAGAAGAACAGCAAGCTTTAAACGATATTTTTGAAACAAGTGGAGGTGTTCTTTTCGCTCATGGTTTTGACGTTAAAAGAAATGGACGCTTTCGTGTTCGCGAATTTGAAAAGAATTTTAGTAATTGGCATGGGGATGGTTTTTCTGCTGCTTGCACTTCCGGCACGGCAGCTCAATACATCGCAATGAAATGCATGGGAATCGGTCCAGGTGACGAAGTCATAACTCAAGCATTCACATTCGTTGCAACCGTTGAAGCAATACTAGCTTGTGGCGCAATTCCCATTGTTGTTAACGTCAACGAAACCTACAATATTGATCCTTTGGAAGTTGAAAGTGCGATAACGACGAAAACAAAAGCAATTGTTCCTGTTCACATGCTTGGAAATCCTGCCGAAATGGAGGAAATTAATGCTATCGCAAAGAAACACAATCTCTTCGTCATTGAAGATAGTTGCGAAGCACTCGGGGCAACATACAAAGGTCAACACACTGGGTTGATTTCCGATGTAGGTGTGTTTAGTCTCGATTTCGGTAAAACAATTACGTGTGGTGAAGGAGGAATGATAATTTCAAAGAATCAAGAACTGATATCGAATTGTTTTCAATTCATCGATCACGGACACGAGTGCAGAACGGATGTTCCACGTGGACTAGATACTGCAAAAAACTATGGATTCAACTTCAGAATGACAGAGATGCAAGGTGCGGTTGGGCTGGCTCAATTGGAAAAACTGCGAATAATCGTTGATACCAATCGAAGAAATAAAAAAATAATTAAAGACATTTTAAAGAAATCCGATAAAATCGAATTCAGGAAAATAACTGATGAAGAAGGAGAACTTTCCGATACGATCATTTTTAATTTTCCTAAAAAGGAATTCGCTGAAAAAATGGTCCAATTATTATCTGAAAACGGTCTTGGAACAAAGAATATTCCTGACGCCAATAATTGGCATTTCGCTAAAAATTGGAGTCAAATGTGGAAAAATGATTCAAACTATAAAGATACTTTTGAAAATCAATGGGCAAAAACGGACGAGTTGCTCAGCAGATCAATTTCTCTTCCAATCATGGTAAGTTGGGACACTGATTTCTGTCAACAATATGCCGAAAAGATTTTAAACATCATTGAATCCGTTAGATAATTCAATGAAATACCTAGCCATAATTCCAGCTAGAAAAGGTTCTAAAGGGATAATAGACAAGAATTTCCGGATTCTGAATAGCAAGCATTTGATTGAATATACATTTGATTCCGCGCTTGAATCAAAGAGATTAAATTCTATTCATTTATCTACTGATGACGAAAGAATTATCACTCTTGCAAAGGGTTGTGGAATTAATTCTTTCTATACCCGACCAGATTACCTTTCGGATGATTCAAGTAAAATTATTGATGTGGTTTTATATCATTTGGATTGGATGGAAGCAAATAATTTTATTTTGCCTGAAAACATTATTTTGTTACAACCAACGAGTCCAATAAGAAGTAAAGGATTAATTGATCAATGCATCAAAACATACGAAAAATTGAACAAATCTACGTTGGTCGGTATTTCGGAATGCTCGCAACACCCTTATGAAATGTTCACATTGAAAGAAGGAAAACTGGATTTTGTGAATAATACAAATACGAGACGACAAGAATATCCGAATTATTATTTTACTACGGGTTCTGTCTACATTGCAAAAACCAATTACTTAAAATCGCAAAAAAGATTTTTTGATGAGGATTCAGCATTCCATTTGGTAACTTCTGAAGAGGCAATAGACGTAGATACAGAATTTGATTTAGAATTAGCTTCTTTCTTATTGAATAGAATTCCGAAAGATTAGAATTTATGAGTTTTAAACTTCAAACTATTAAGGCATTTTCTTGGGATTTTTCGGGAAGAATATTAACTCAAATCAGCAGTTTTATTGTGTCCATATTTCTGGCCAGGTTGCTTTCGCCAGAAGAATTTGGACTTGTGGCGATGGCTTTAGCTTTCATCAGTATTTCGTCTGTTTTCATTGACATCGGATTTTCAGCAGCTTTGATACAAAAGCAGGATGTTACGGATAAAACGTATTCATCCATTTTCTACTTCAACGTTGCAGCAGGACTTATATTAACGGGAATTGTATATGCATTCGCTGAATTAATTGGACAATTTTATGATCGTGTTGAGGTTGTTAGTTTGTTAAAGTGGCTTTCCTTGATTTTTATTTTCAATTCCTTCAATAGGGTACAAAATGTAATCTTAAATAAGGAAATGAATTTCAAACAACTTACAATTCGGACGTTCTTCGCTTCTGTTTTAAGCGGCATTTTGGGCATAATTATGGCATATGAGGGCTTTGGTGTTTATAGTCTTGTTGGTCAAAGCCTATCTCTTGCCTTTTTTA
>JBILIY010000303.1:0-2903 GCA_044368815.1 Crocinitomicaceae bacterium | reverse complement strand
GTAAAGTTTTTTCGGAGCTTTTATGAATCTTGCCTTGATTTTGAACGTTTGATTTTTCTCATCCATTTTTGGAGAAATTTCAGTCAAAACTGCTTCATACACTTGATTTTTATATGCTTCAAGTGTTACCATAACTTTTTGTCCTAATTCAACTTTTGAAATATCGACTTCATCAATCAACATTTCAATCGCATAATGATTCTGGTCACCGATAATCGCCATTGGCTCTTGTAAAGACACCATTTCGCCTTTTTCCTTGTTAACTTGAAAAACTTTTCCATCGATATTGGAGCGAATAAAATAGTCATCCGTTCGCAAGGACGATAAACTCAAGTTATTTCGAGATTGACTCAATTGATTCTTTAACTCAATTTCTTTTCGGACAATCTGCTGTTTAAGTCCCAAGAAACTATTTTTTGACATGTGATACATCACTTTTGAATTATCCAGTTCAAACTTGGAACAGGCATTCTTTTTATCAAGCTCCAAATAACGAGAATAATTCAAAGAGTCATTTTGCATTTTGACTTGTGAGGAACCCAAATTCAATTTCAATTCATCAATCAGATTTGCCTTTCCGGAATAGGAATCTTTCAAAAATTGATAAGCTAACTCTGTATTCTCTTCGTTTATCCGAATTGGTTTATTGGAGATTACAAAGAGTAAATCACCTTTTTTCACAAAATCACCTTCTCGAACATAAACCTCCTCTAAATATCCTGAAATTGAAGCGTTTACTTTGTAATATTGCTCGGGTAATATCGTTGCGGAAGCATAAACTGCCTCGACCATATTTTCATAATGAGGTTTAATTGATTCGCGCTTTTTGCCGCACCCCGTGAAACTTAGAAATAGCGAAACAAATACCAAAATTCTCATTCATTCGAAATAAGATATAAAGCTAGATAATGGAAATAAGAGTTAGTTTAAGAATAAACTATTAAAAGTTTTATAAATACAAGTTCTAATTTGGAAAGAGACAAGGGTCTTAAACGAGACGAGCAAATTGATTTATTGCTTTAATTCCTTCAAATCAAGTATTTGATTAATTCTAACTTGATTGTCCCGATCAATTATTTGAAGAGAAACCTTTTTACGTTTTAAATTAAATTCCAGCAATCCAAAATGATTTTCCATTACAGGGCCAGCAATTCGGTTCTTATTTGGTGTTGCGAAATGCCATGATTGCGTTAAACCACTTGCGGTTAAATCATAAATTGGATACGTAAATTGGTTTTCCCATTTCGAAAGTTCGGCATAATGAACATCGCCCGAGATAAAGAATGCTCCATTCGCTTTTGTTTTTCGAATCAGAGCAAGCATTTTCTCTTGTTCTTTTGGGAAATTAGCCCACGATTCATAACCGTTGTAGGTAATTCCAAACTGTGTTGAAGAACAGATAATTCGTATATCCGCTTTTTGTCGCAATTCATTTTCAAGCCAACCCCATTGTTCATCACCCAAAATGGTCGAATCTACTTTGTTATTAGGAACATAGAGCAAATCATAATCGAAAATCGAATCCTTATTCATTCCTTTCTGATATCGAGTCAAGTTTGAACGAAAAGTTCTCGTATCCAATAAAATCAGCTGGATGCGTTTTCTTCTTTTTTTAATCATGTAAGAAGTATAAATTCCTTGATGTTCATAGCGAAGTGAGTTTTCAGGTTCTTTGAAAAAATCGAGGAAAATTTTCTTCGACTCATTTTTCATCGGATAATATTTCCCGGCATCATCTTCTCCATAATCATGATCGTCCCAAGTAGCGAGTATTTTAGTTGCAGCTTTTAATTTTTGAAAAGACAAATTCTCATTCAATTTAGCATATTCTTTTCGCATCACGGAAGTATCGCGCGTATCCAAATAAACATTATCACCAAGAAAAATAAAATAATCAGGTTTCAAATCCGAAACAAAATCAAAGATGGAAAGTGTTCTATCTTGATGACCACATGAACCAAAAGCGATTTTCAAATCCTGGGCATAGGATATGGAGAAAAAAAACAATAAATAGAATAGATTTCTCATCTTGAAGTTGTGAAAGTAACGCACTTTTTGATTAACTTAAAGAAAATAACCTTAAAAATTTACAAATTTATGTTAGTCAAAACGTATTCAAGCACGGTATTTGGAATCAACGCCACCACCATTACAATCGAAGTCAATTTGGGGATTGGAATTAATTTTTACTTAGTCGGATTACCCGATAGCGCAGTAAAGGAAAGCCAACAACGAATCAAGGCCGCATTTAAAAACAATGATTTAAAATTTCCAGGGAGAGAAATCACGGTTAATATGGCTCCAGCTGACATTCGGAAAGAAGGATCTGTTTTCGATTTGCCCATCGCAATTGGGATTTTAGCGGTTAGCGAACAAGTCAAAACTGAGTTTCTAGACAAATATCTTTTGATTGGAGAACTATCACTCGATGGATCGATTCAACCAACAAAAGGAATTCTACCCATTGCCATTCAAGCTAAAAAAGAGGGATTCAAAGGAATAATTGTCCCAAAAGCAAATGCAGCCGAAGCATCAGTCGTTCATGATCTAGAAGTTTATGGCGCGGGAAATATTTTAGAGGTTGTTTCATTTTTTAATGGTGAAGAAAGCACATTGGAACAAGAAAAAATAGATGTCATCAACCAATTTGAACGGATGATTGAAACATTTGACGTCGATTTCAAAGATGTTAAAGGTCAACTCAACATCAAGCGTGCTTTTGAAATAGCGGCCTCTGGCGGTCATAATGTAATCCTCATCGGACCTCCGGGCGCCGGTAAATCGATGTTAGCCAAGCGGCTTTCTACCATTCTTCCGCCGATGAGTTTGGAGGAGGCTTTAGAGACCACTAAAATTCACAGCGTTGCAGGAAAAGTTAAAGGTGAAATTGGATTAATTACCCA
>JBILIY010000302.1:0-2910 GCA_044368815.1 Crocinitomicaceae bacterium | reverse complement strand
TTCGACATTCGTAACCGCTAATGGTTCGTTTGCTTTCAGTTATTTTCCATTTTCTTTGAGGAAGCGAATCCAAAATATATAGGCTTTGACCAAACAAATTTAAAACGGTCAATTGTTTACTTGCGTTTAGATTCTGATAATAAGTATTCTTAGATGTCATCCAAGACATCTCATCCGTTTTTTCATCAGGAATACCTTTAAAAACGGAGGCTGTATCATTAAAATACAAATAGAATCCTTCATTACGAATCTTATTGTTTTCATTGATCATTCGTCTCATCCGAGGATCGTTGTAACGCTTTTCTAGATTCGTTCTGCGTTCAAATGTTATTTTTCCACTATGAATGTATTGTGAGCGACCAATTCCCTGAATTGAAAACATCAAAATCGCTAAAATCAAATTAATGCCAACCTTTCCACTCATCTTCTTTCGATTTATTATTGTTAAACTTATAGGTAACACGAAGTAAAAAATAGCGCGTAATAATATTGGTGTAATTATCAGTAATTATGTTCCCGTTTATTTGTCGTTGAAGATTTAAGTTCTGCTTCAAAAGGTCATTTCCGGAAAGTGCAATTATCAAGTTTTCTGTTGGTAAAAATGTTCGAATCAATTCTGCGTTGACAACAAAGATGTTTCTGTTAAATCCGCTTGCCCGCTGCGAATTGATTATGTATTTACCATCGGTTTTAATTTTGAAGTGAAAAGGTAATTGCCATTCTACATCGAACTTATATGTTTGCATACTAAATGGGGTATTCGAAGCAGTAGCGAGTGAACTAACCGGATCTGTGTAGCTGTAATCATTTGAGATACTGATTTGCAAAGAATCAAGTTTTAATTCAATCTCAAGACCGCCTGCAACACTTCGGTTTTGTGTAATGTTTTCTTTATTGTTAATGAAGTTTGTGTAACGCATGTATGAAGCATTGACATTAGGCGAAATTTCAATTTTTCGATTGAATAAAGGTAACCCGGCTCCAGCGAATAAATTTGCGAAGGCATTACCGTTTACATTAACCGTTTGAGAAACAGTTCGACCATATTGGTCAAATGATGAAGAATTCCCAAAGGCGTTATCCGTATACGTCGCATTAATTCCACTCCAAACATAACGACCTGTCAACGCCGACCACGTATTGAAGTTTATTCTCAAGTTGTGGATGTAATTTGGTTTTAAATCTGGATTCCCTTTTTGAATTCGATTTGGATTGGTATTATCAGGAACTGGTTGTAAATCATTGATTCCTGGCTGTTGTGAATTCGTGGTATAGAATAAGCTAAATCGCTTGCTAATACTTGGTTTGAATTGATAGCTAAATTGCGGAAGAAAATTGTTTATGTTTTGAGGGATAACCGAATCCAAAATTAAATTTGTGTTCTCGATTGCAATATTTCTGAAACCAAATCCACCTGTCAACGTGTGTTTTGCATTCTCATAAATTCCGACTGCTGTTCCGCGATGTTGTTGACGAATGTTGTCAAAGTTATTAGAGAAATTTGGATCGAAAATTGAAAACTGTTGAGTGGAAGGATCTAAATTATAAGCTCTTTTATCTTGTTTAACATCACCAAATTCATATAAATATTCCAATTGAAGTTTAATTTTTTTGGTCAGTGGTTCCGTATAAGTTAAGGTTGTAAAATGATTTACGGAAGAATTTTTATTCGTCTTCTCTTGCTCAAACTGAATATCAGTAAAGTTTGTATCCGTATAGAATGTATTATTGTAAAGTTTCCCTTCTGTATCATTGTCAGAATAACTCAAAAGGTATTTTAACTCAACCTCGCGCTTAGGTTTTTTGAATTTCCGCCTAATTAATGCTTCTGAATTACTCGTTATTCCTTTTGAATCATTGGTATTTCGGATATTCGTTTCGAGCGACCTCAATTGTGTTTCTCCAATAAATCCAGAAATATTGGTATTGTCAGAGGTTGCCCCGTCAAAATTTAAATTTGGTTTGATTTCAAGGAAAGTTAATGAATCCAAATTCACAGAATAGTTGAAATTTAAACGGTGCGATTCATTTCTAGAAATGTTGCTACTTGAGTCTTTTGTAAAGTAAGTTGTGTCAGTCAAGAAATATTGTGAGTAGCTAGATCCGGCCGCGACCAATTCATTGTTGTAGTATGCATAATTGAAACCAATCTTCCCTGTTTTACCAATTTTATCGGTGTAGTAAACTCCAGCTTTTAAGGTTTGTGGAATACCGCTTGTGTTGTTTGTATTTCGTTGATTCCAATCATTCATTCCTGAACTATTTCGTTCATTTTCCAAGCCGAATTTGTTCATGTCGCCCCATTTAAAATTTGATTTTGGAGTATTAGAACTGAGCAAAAAGACTGATATTTTTTGTTTTCCTTTGAATTTATTTGCGAGCATTTCCGTTTCGTAAAAAGGTGTATTCTCCATCAATCCAAAGTCACTGGCGCCAGATATTTTCCCGAAATAACCTTTCTTGGCATCCTCTTTAAGTTTTAAATCTAAAACTTGAATCTTATCATCTTCACCTGCTTTGGCGTTTTCCTTTTCCTTTTCGTAGATTTGAACTGATTCGACACCTTTAGCACCTAAATTCCTTGTCGCGATTGTTGGATCTGCGCCGAAAAATTCATCTCCATCAACCAATACTTGACTGATTTGTTTTCCTTGTGAAGTGATTTGACCGTTTTCATCGACTTTGATTCCTGGAAGTTTTTTCAAAAGATCTTCTACAACAGCGTTTTCACCGACTTTAAACGAATCGGCTACATATACTAAGGTATCTCCTCGGTAATATATTGGATTTTTATTGGCAAAAATCACAACTTCATTCAGCTCTTTTGATTTTTCGGAAAGCGTAATTTTAGGTATGTTGATTTCGTAATTATCCTTATTTCCAAAAATATAATAAGTCTTTGGCTCAAAG
>JBILIY010000378.1:0-2910 GCA_044368815.1 Crocinitomicaceae bacterium | reverse complement strand
AATACCGCAGAATGTTCATATAGAATTGAATCGATGGCCTTTTTGTCTCCTTTTTCAACTTTTGAAAATAAGCGCTCCAATGACCTTTTATCTGGATTCAGAATTTCATCCACCTCACCTCTCAACGAATCAACTTTGTCAGCTACTTTATAGGAACCAACATCTTTCATTTGCATTCGGATTCGCAAGGTATGATGTGTCGTATCTACGAGGTTTTTCAAAGAGATATTGCCTTCATTAATTCCGTCAGCATCAAATTTATCTACGTATTTCTTCAGTCTTAATTTGTCCTTATTCGATATGATCTTATATTGCTCCGGGTTATTTCCATAATACGCCATATTTATGACTTTAATGAAATCAACCATTGACAGACTTTTGGAAAATAAGGTGTCTCGGGCAAAAACTTCTTGGATTTCTTCTACTTTTTCCAAGGTTTCGTTAGAAAATAAACGACCTTTTCGCTTGTAATCAATCGTGACTTCAAACGGAATGGAACCTCCGAAATTCTTTTCAATGAATTTCATATCCAATAAGATAGGGTCTTTTTTAGGAAGATCACTCGTTACATTTCCTGTTGAGATGATTTTGGTCATTCCAAAAATACTTACCACCAATATTGCCACAGATCCAACATAAACCCAACGACGGTATTTGGTTATAATGATCACAATGTATTCGATAAACCCTTGTGAATAAACGCGGTAAAGATGTTTTAAATGTCTAGGTTTAGGTGGTTTAGAAATGGAAGCCATTATGGGAATGATGCATATGGAAAGGACAAAAACCACCATGATGTTCAAACTAGATATGATACCAAATTGAGCCAATTTTTCAGAGCTGGTGAAAGTACAAAAGCCAACAGCTGTAGTTAAATTCGTTAAAAAAGTAACTGAACCAATTCTACGAATCATGGTAAATAAAGCCCTGGTTTTATTGTTGAATTGGACGTATTCCTGATGATACCTGGTAATCAGAAAAACACAATTTGGAACACCAATTACAATAAGTAAAGGCGGAATCAACGCCATCATAATTGAAAGTTGGAAGCCAAAAAGAGCGATACTCCCGAGTGCCCAAATCACGGAAACGAAAACAACCAAATTACATTGCATTACAACGCGTAACGAACGAAAGAATATGTAAAGTAGAATAGAAGAGGCAAGAACCGATAGCCCCAAGAAAATATACATTTCATTGACAATTCGTTTTCCGATTACAACACGAATATGAGGTAATCCAGCAAAATAAGGTTTCCCGAAATACTTCGAATAACTTTGTGCGAGTTCCTCAATTTCAAATACGAACTTATTGCGTTTCTTATCTGCCAAACATTCTTCGTTCATCCCAACAAGAAGAAGCGATACTTTTTTATCGTCGTTGTAGAGCAAATTCTTGTAAATCGGATTTACTCGTATTTCTCGTTTTATTGAGTCGATTGTCTTCTTTCGATAAGTTGTATCTGAAAAAATTCGATTAATTTCAAATTTGCTCGCCTCAACATTGTTTTTAATGGTGAATAAGGTTGCCTCAGAGATAACATTTTCAACTCCTTTAAACTTTTTGATTTTTTGAGTGAGTTCGAGCCATTTTTTAAAATTCCGCTCATTGTGCAGCGAATCTGATTTTATGGCTATTACTAACGTGGACCCATCTTCGCCAAATTGCTCCTTGAATTTTAAATAGTCCATTTGAACAGGACTATCCGTTGGAAGTGTGTTTCCGTAACGGTTATCGACCTTCAGATTAGTCACCGCGAAATAACCAAAAAAAATGGTGAGGATGATTATTAAAGTAGCAATAAGCAACCTATTCCTTAAAATCAAACTCGCGAGGCTATTCCACATAGAAAAATTCGTAAATCAAAGGTATAAATTATAATTGAACGGATTTTAGATTAAAGGAATAAACGATTTCAATTTAGAATAATGTGATTCTGAAATCTAGGAAATTAAGCAACCTTTCTAATGCAACCTTTCTAATTCGGCACGGTTGGATAATTTATTAAGGTATTCGCCAAAATGGTGATTGAATCACTCAAAACAAAGCAAAGAATGATGTAAGAAACACCATGTAAAATTCCAAGAACAATATTATTCTTTCCAAGTTCAGCCTTTTCGTTTTCTGGTGTAGCCCAGTTTATCATTTGGAAACTGAATCTAAAAAGGACATATGAAAAAACAAAAGCCAAAAATGCAAATAGGAACCAAAAGCCAATTCCAATTAGCAAATTATTCGATTTAGCATAATAGAAAAAAGATGAAACCGCGATTTCGGAAAAATCATTAAGGTTAATTCCAAATCCGATTAACACACCGGTTAGAAGAATTCCAGAGGCCGTATTCAAGGGTTGAGTAATTTTATGAAAGAAGGCCAATAATAATTTTATGGCAACGATCAGATATAAAACTGTTACGAGTGCCGCAATGATAACATTTAAAGATTCCATAATTTTTGAATTTTAATTTAATACTACTTTCCAATTCCTCCAACTTCTCCACATCCTCATATTTCCCAGCTGAAACTCATTTGCAAAATTTGTTGTCTCCCAAGGTTGATAAATTGTCCCATTATGTCGAACGCTAGAACTTGGGATTTCAGCAGAAAAACCAGCGACACCGAGCATAGCGTGCGGTCCAGCATGCGTATCCCCAACCATAACCGCCACATTGTAATTCAGTTTTTTAAGAATTGCGTACGCGATTAACGATTTCGTGTCACAGTCTCCCGTTTCTTGGAAGACATATTCAGTTGGAGTGTATACAGCAAATGGCTTTACATAGGGGCAACAACCGTTTGGTTTGCAATCGCCTCCTTGATTACAATTTCTCATTTCAATATAGGTATATGGAGGAGTTTGAATCGCAGATACAACAAAATTTAATCTGTCAATTCCACTTAAATTCCTTT
>JBILIY010000301.1:0-2914 GCA_044368815.1 Crocinitomicaceae bacterium | reverse complement strand
CTAAAAAAGACCCTATCTTATTGGATATGAAATTCATTGAAAAGAATTTCGGAGGATCCATTCCGTTTGAAGTCACGATTGATTACAAGCGAAAAGGTCGTTTGTTTTCTAACGAAACCTTAGAAAAAGTAGAAGAAATCCAAGCTGTTTTTGCTCGAGATACCTTATTTTCCAAAAGTCTGTCAATGGTTGATTTCATAAAAGTCATAAATATGGCGTATTACGGAAATAACCCTAAGCAATACAAAATTATATCGAGTCTTGACAAATTAAGACTGAAGAAATATGTAGATAAATTTGATGCTGACGGAATTAATGAAGGCAATATCTCGCTGAAAAACCTCGTAGATACGTCACATCATACCTTGCGAATCCGAATGCAAATGAAAGATGTTGGTTCCTATAAAGTAGCTGACAAAGTTGATTCGTTGAGAGGTGAGGTTGATGAAATTCTGAATCCAGATAAAAGGTCATTGGAACGCTTATTTTCAAAAGTTGAAAAAGGAGACAAATCGGCCATCGATTCAATTCTATATGAACATTCTGCGGTATTCAGCAACCTTATTTCGATTATATCAAAGGGAAATGATGAATTGGAATACGCGTTCAACCTAGATCCTGAAAAGATTAATGCTTATAAAAACAAACCCAACTTTAATAAGTTACTGAGATCTGCCATTAATCAAGAATATTATGACTTAACATTCACAGGAACATCCGTCGTTGCAGCAGAGGGAACAAAGTATTTATTTATAAATCTCGTACAGAGTTTGGTTTTTGCAATCATATCTATCGCTTTGCTAATGGCTTTTCTATTTCGTTCGTTTACGATTATCTTGATATCGATGATCCCGAATATAATTCCTTTACTTTTTACTGCTGGAATTATGGGGTATTTTAAAATTCCATTAAAACCTTCAACATTGTTGGTTTTTGGTATCGCTCTTGGAATTACGGTTGATAATGCGATTCTCTTTCTAGCGAAATATAGGCAGGAATTGAAACAGCACGCTTGGGATATCAAATACTCCATTCTTCAATCTCTCCGAGAAACTGGCTTGGGAATTTTCTACACATCAGTAATCCTATTCTTTGGATTTATTATGTTCGTTTTTTCTCAATTCGGAGGAACGAAAGGTCTTGGTTTACTTGTCTCAATAACCATTTTAGTGGGAATGGCTACAAATCTTATCATTTTACCATCTTTGCTATTAAGTCTCGAAAGAAGAGTGATTACCAAATCATTCAAAGAGCCATATTTCGATATTTATGACGAGGAAGAGGATTACGATTTCGATAAACTTGAAATTGACACGAAAGGAATTGATTAACCAATATTTTAATACCTTTAGTTGAAATTCAATCGGGTATCGTAATTTGTCAAATGAAAGAAACTAGATTCATTCGAGAAAATCAAGAAAAATGGGAACGTTTCCAAAAACTCAATGAATCATCCGATGCCAAGCCTGATGAATTAGCTGATTTATATCTAGATATTACAGATGATTTGGGTTATGCGCAAACACATTATTTCAGAAGAACGGTAAGGGTTTATCTCAATCAGCTTGGACAAAAAGTATATATAGGAGTAAACAAATTCAAACGCGATTCTTTCCGGAATTTAGTCAAGGAACTAACAATTTCTCTTCCCCTAGAAGTTTATAGGTCAAGAAAATCGTTATTGACAGCGCTAATTGCTTTTTTAGTTTATGTAGGTATCGGTGTCGTTTCAACGGCAGTTAACCCAGATTTCCCGAGAATGGTAATGGGTGACTCGTATGTTGATATGACGATTCAAAATATTGAGGCAGGAAACCCGTTAGGCGTCTATGAGGATAGTGACCAATTAGCGATGTTTATTAACATTACAACAAATAACATTGCTGTCGCTTTTCTAACTTTTTTTGCAGGTCTATTTTTTACACTTGGAACACATCTGCTGTTATTCTCGAATGGTGTTATGTTAGGTGCGTTTCAATATTATTTTCGATTGAAAGGATTGTTGATTACCAGTTTTTTGGGTATTTGGATTCATGGAGCTTTCGAGATTTCGGCGATTGTGCTTGCTGGTGGAGCGGGAATTACGGCTGGAAATGGATGGCTTTTCCCAGGGACACACTCCCGCTTTCAATCATTTAAACTTTCTGTTAAAAGAGGAATAAAAATCATGTTGGGCCTCGTTCCCTTTATTGTTGCGGCTGGATTTCTAGAAAGTTACGTAACACATCATTATGATACTTTGCCGGATTGGTCGAAATGGTTCATCATTTCATTTTCATTTGGATTGATGCTCTTCTTTTTTGTCGCATATCCTTTCTACGTGGCAAAGAAAAACCCACATCTTTTGACGCAAGAGGAGGATTTTACCGGGGTAAATAAATATGAGTTTATTTCTGGAAAAATTCGTTCGTTGGGTGAGTTGATTCGTGATTCACTTTTTTTCTATCAAATTTACTTTAAGCGTTTTATGCCATTCATTTGGGTGTTTTTATTACCGATAGCCTTGGCGTTAATTTATTTCCGCGACTTTCTTTTTCCCAATGATCAAGATTATGTTTACTATTTTGATTGGGTTAGTCAATTGGAATTTATAGTTGGATTTGGCTTTAGGAATACCTTTGACTTCATTTCCTTTTTCATTTGGACCATACTTTTTTCCTTAATTCAGGCTTCGGTTATACATGTATATTCGAACTTTAACGAATCGGTTGAACCATTTAAGGTTTTTTTGAAAAAAAGGTTAATCGCAATCTATTTGGTTAATTTGATTCCATGTTTGTTACTATTCATTTTACCTTGGTATATTTCTCTTCCACTACTAGTCTTATTTCCTTTGTTTCTGCTTGTGTTGCCGTCAGTTAGTTTAGGAACTGATAATTGGAGAACCAACATCAAAAACGGCTTCAAATATAGC
>JBILIY010000300.1:0-2915 GCA_044368815.1 Crocinitomicaceae bacterium | reverse complement strand
AAAATCTATGTTTTGCATGAACAGCATGGAAATGGCTTTGGTTATAAACTTATGAAAGAAGCACGCGACTTTGCCAAAACGCGTGAAATGAATACGATGTCATTGCAAGTTAATCGAAACAATCCAGCGATAGAATTCTACAAAAGATTTGGATTTAATATTATTGATGAACAAGATTTCGAGATTGGAAATGGGTTTTATATGAACGATTTTGTAATGCAGTTTAAAATCAATTAGAGCCTCGTTTTGATCCCTCATAAATATCGAATCTACGGAATGAACATTCCAAATCACCGTTATAAAGTTTGTACTTTTTAGATGGTTTTAATCCAATTGATTTAAAGCCTTCCTCAGAGGATGAAATAATCCATGCCTCCGTGTTTGGCATATTATGTTTTAGCCAATTTCCAATTGATTCATATAATTCAGGGATTTTTGCCTGAATTCGCTCTCCATAAGGAGGGTTAGTCAGCACAAAACACTTCTCGTCGGAATTTTGAATTTCATTAAATGATTTAACTGACGTTTCAATAAATCTCCCAAAACTCATCGCTCTTAAATTTCTTCGCGTTTTCAAAACCATTTCATCCGAAATATCAGAACCACTAATTGAACAAGGCAATTCTCGGACTACACGCTTAGCATTTTTGTAAATTTCATCCCAAACATCTGAATCAAAATTCTTTAAATTTTTAAAAGCGTAATGCTGTCTTTCGATATTTGAAGGAATTCCCGTTGCTAATAAAGAAGCTTCAATCAAAATAGTTCCAGAACCACAAAACGGATCAAAAAAATTGGTTTTTCGATCCCATTTTGATAAGCGAATTAAACTTGCAGCAACTACTTCATTCAACGGCGCCTCACCAACTGAACTGCGGTAACCACGCTGAAAAAGTGGTAATCCACTGGAATTAACTGAAATTGTAACTTCATTTTCCTTGATATAAACATCAAATACAACATGTGGCGTTTTCAATTCAACATTTGGACGTTCATCATATTCATCTCTGAATTTATCTACGATCGCATCTTTTATCAATAAAAAAGGATATTGAGTGTTATTAAATAAGGTAGAAAAGACAGCCCCTTTAACTGCAAAAGTTTTAGAAATATCAAAAAATGATGTCCAGTCGATACGTAATGCTTTTTTATATAAATCTTCATCGGATCGAATGAAAAAGTGATCTAGTTCTACTAAAACAGAAATGGCGCAGCGAACATGTAAATTTAGATAATATACGTCTTTCCAAGTTCCAATAATACGAACCGCTCGGTTCATGATTTGGGTTTGTTCGTACCCCATTTCATTAAGTTCCTCTGCCAAAGTCTCTTCGAAACCAAAACCGCATTTCAATGTGATTTTAAGCTCATTCAATTTTAACCCGTTATTCGATTTCATTTTCCCTTTTTTAAATCTAAATTTGTGCAAAAGAACAAAATTGAAAGTCATTTCCACAATTTTTCTAACACTATTTCTTGTTTGCACTAATTTATCAAATGCACAACAACGAATAGGATTAGTACTGAGCGGAGGTGGGGCTGCAGGAATTGCTCATATTGGAGTTTTAAAAGCCCTAGAGGAACGTGGAATTCCAATCGATTATATTACCGGAACTTCTGCTGGGGCATTGGTTGGGAGTTTGTATGCCTGCGGATTTTCGCCAGAAGAAATTGAAATGTATGTCTTAAGTGAAGATTTCCAACTGATGACTTCTGGTAAATTAAATCCGGACAAACAATTTTTACTTCGAAAAGAGGAAAATAACGCAAATGTTTTAAGTTTTTCATTTTCAAGAGATAGCATTCTCAAAAAATCGATACCGCTTAATCTTGTTACTCCTTCCCTACTCGACTTTGAAATGTTGAAAATCATGGGGTTAACAAGTGCTTCAAAATCAAACGATTTTAACCAACTTTTTGTACCCTTTCGTTGTGTGGCATCAGACATAGTCAATAAAAAAAGCATCATTTTTTCAAAAGGAAATCTAAATGAGGCAGTTCGAGCATCTATGACGTATCCATTGTATGTGAACCCGATTAAAATTAATAATGTCATACTTTTTGACGGTGGTTTATATAATAATTTTCCTGTAGATGTGATGTACCATGATTTTCATCCTGATTTTATCATTGGAAGTAAGGTTGCTGACAATCCTAAGGCGATAAATGAGCGAGATTTCATTGGTTTGGTGAATCAAATGATGACAACGCCAACAAATTTTCAACTGCCCTGTAACGAAGGAATTATAATTGAACCACGAACTGAAGTCGGAACATTTGATTTTGATTTGGTAAAACAAGCAATACAGGATGGCTATTTGGCCGCAACTAAACAGCTTGATTCCCTTGAAAAGTTCATTTTAATAAAAACGACAAAGGAAGAACTTACAAAAAAACGAGCGATCTTCAAAAGTCAAGTAAATGAACTTAATATCTCATCCATTTCAAATAATTATAACCGCAAAAGGGAAATTATTTATGCAGGTAAATCGATGATTCGTCTGCGTAAAAAGGAATTACTGTCTTTAGAAAAATTGGAAAAACGCTATTTTAGACTTTATGCAACGCCTCAAATAGAATATATATTACCTACACTTCAAAAAAAACAGGATAGCACATTCAACCTTGATTTAAAAATAACAAAGGCAAAGGATTTTAAGGTTGATGTAGGTGGACATTTTTCATCTCGAGCCGTAAATACGGGGTATCTTGGCATTACATACCGCTCTTTGGGAAAAATTGCCTCAAGCATTCACGCTGAATCCTATTTTGGTAAATTTTATGGTTCTGCAAAAGCAGATATAAACGTTGAAATTCCTTCAGTATACCCTATTTCCATTTCTGGTTATTTTGCATTAAACAGGTGGGACTATTTCAGAAGTTTCGCCACCTTCTTTGAAGATGTAAAACCTTCA
>JBILIY010000363.1:0-2916 GCA_044368815.1 Crocinitomicaceae bacterium | reverse complement strand
AACATATATTATTTTTTTCTTTCTAAATGATTTATCTTTTGGTTTAAATAGATTAATGGAATTTTATAATTCTCTTCGCTAAAATTGTAATGCGGTCATCATTGAATGACTTGAAATTTGTAGGGATAAATTATTAACTAAATCCTTACAGATGAAAAAGAGAATTACACTCATTGCCACGAGTTTAAGTTTGTGGTTTTCATTTGGACATTCGCAGACGACTTGTCTAAATGATCTCAATGGATTTGTGGAAAGTAAAAACGTAAGTTCCACAGGTTCCATTCAATTAAAAATAGGTTTTGAAGAACATGGTGCTCAAACCTACAAATACCATGGCCCGGGTAAAATTTATGGGGCTCGAATTTTTGGAAATCATGTTGGTTTCGGACCTTTTTCAGGTGTTCCATTGAAGGTTACAGTTTTTAATGTGGATAATGGAGGTCGCCCAACTTCTATTATTACAAGTGTAACCCATACATGGTGGACTTATCCAGACAATATGAATGGATATATGGATGTTACCTTTCCCGGAGGAACGAATGTTAACGCAAATTTTGCCATTGCTGTGGCCGTTCTTAACGCTTACCCATTCGGAAATTCGTTTAATTTGGAATATACCGGTAATAGCGAAGGTCTTGGTCAAGATTTGGCTTCTTTGGCTGGAACTTCAACAGGAGGAAATTGGGCAAGTGCTATGACAAGTTTTGGAAAAGATGGGGATTTTTACATCGTTCCTAAAATGACTCATACGAACAGTCCATTATTTTCAACTAGTTCAAATTGTTATTCGGCCAATGCATCAATCGGATTTCAAAATTCTTCGCAATTCACGAAAGATAGTATGTTCAATAAAATCGTGAGATCAAATTACACGGGTGCAAATTTTCTTTATACGTGGGATTTTGGAGACGGAACAGCTGTTTCGCATTTGGAGAATCCTACCCATGCGTATAATACTGGGGGCGCATACACCGTAACGTTGACTACAAAAATTGAGGGTTGGGAAGGTGTTTGTTCGAAATCAGTATCTAAAGTTATTTCTGTTGGTCTACAGGCGTCAACTTCGGGATTAATAAATGTAAATTGTTTCAATGCCGCGAATGGAAGCATTGTGGCTCAGGCACAATTTGGGGCTGGACCATATTTTTACAATTTAAATGGCAGTCCTTGGCAATCTTCCACAACATTTAATAATCTTCCCGCAGGCAATTATACCCTTAATGTATTGGATTCCAAAAATTGTTCTGCCTCGAGTACTTTCACAATCACCCAACCGACTGGAATTTCTTTTAATACGATTCAAACTACGAATGCGAGCTGTGGGCAATCAAATGGCGCATTTACATGTAACGCTTCTGGAGGTGTTTCTCCGTTGCAATACAAATTGAATAACGGTTCTTTTATGAGTAGCGGAACTTTTACCGGTTTAGCTGCAGGAAGTTATGCTCTTACGGTAAAGGATGCGAACGGTTGTTTGAATTCTACAAATGTGATGATAAATACACAATCGGGTCCAATGATCAGTGTTCTAAACTCAACGAGTGTAAGTTGTTTTAATGGCAGTGACGGCACAATTTCATTGGCTGCATCTGGTGGGGTTGGTACTTTGCAATTTAGCATCAATAACGGAACAACGTTTCAATCAAATGGAAATTTTACAGGATTATCCGCAGGAACATACATTTGTGTGGTGAAAGACAATGCGGGTTGTAAAAGTTATTCTCAAGTAATTCTTTCGCAAGGTCCCGAATTAATGGCTACTGCAACCAGTTTTCCAGCTAGCTGTTTCTCTGAAAATGATGGTCATTTGCAAGTAACTTCAACTGGTGGAACTGGTATTCATAGTTTCAGTTTAAATGGAGTCAACTATCAATCCTCCTCAACGTTTAATAATTTAACAGCTGGAACTTATACTGTATATGTCAGAGATGTTACAAGTTGTGTTAAAACCATTTCAGTTGTTATTTCGCAACCTACTACTTTAAATTCAACCATAGCAATTATAAATGCAAGTTGTTTTGGTAATTCAAACGGTTCAGTTTCTGCAACAACATCGGGAGGAATACAAGCTTATTCTTATAGTATTGATGGAATTAACTTTCAGTCGCAAAATAATTTTCAAAATCTTCCTTTTGGAGAATATGTTGTTACAACAAAGGACTTAAATAATTGCGTTACGAGAGATACAGTTCAGGTTGGACAACCATCCCAAATTACTGCCGTTGTCAATACGACAAACGCTACTTGTTCTAGTTCTAATGGTTCAATTATGGCAGTTGCTTCTGGAGGTTCAGGAAGCGGTTATACCTATAGTATGGACGGAGTAAACTTTGCTACTTCAGGAGTTTTCTCTGGATTATCAGCTGGAATAAAATTCGTTGTTGTTAAAGATGGAAACGGTTGTAAAAATACTGTTTCAGGTGTGATTGTGTCTGCAGGTGGACCAGCCATTGTTTCTTCAACTTCTCAAAATGTTTCATGTAATGGAGGCAATGATGGTACAATTACAATTTCAAGTGTTTCAGGTGGAACAGGAACTATTCTTTATAGTAAAGACGGAGTTACATTTCAAGCTTCAAATTCATTCACAGGCTTGATGGCTGGCACTTACGATGTTCAAGTTAAAGATGCAAACGGATGTATCGCATCACTTTCAAAGGTAATAACTCAACCAAATGCATTTTTGATTAACACTGCTGTTACAAATGTTGCTTGCCACGGTGCAAATTCAGGTTCAGTTGTTGTTTCTGCATCGGGTGGCGCTGGATTTTTCGCATATAGTTTAAATTCAGGGTTTACTTATCAGTCATCATCAACATTCAATAATTTACCTTCAGGACAATATTCTGTAACAATTAAAGATGCCGCAAATTGTGTATCATCAAAAACATTCACAATTATAGAACCTACTCAGAT